>JACCVY010000047.1 GCA_013697915.1 Blastocatellia bacterium
CCAACGTTACAAAAATAATTGCCGCGGCCGCCACTCTCAGCTTGTTTCTCTGCACAAACTTGGAAGCACGGTAATCAAACGTGTCTTTTCGCGCGCGCACCGGCAGTCTCTCAAGGTGGCGGCGAATATCTTCCGAGAACTGCTCGACCGACTGGTAACGCCGCGCCGGATCTTTGCGCATCGCCATCAACACAATGTTGTCCAGGTCGCCACGCAGACTGCGCCGGAGCCTTGCAAGTTCGACAGGACGAGTATTACCGGTTGATTGCGTCGTGGTCGTAGGTCCCGCACCTTCCGGCATTTCTTCGGCGCGGCTGATGGCAGTACTCGGACGTTCGGGAACTCGCTCGGAAATGATTTGTGCGATTTCGTGAGGCAGGCGATTCTTCAAATGATAGGGCCGACGACCGGTTAGCAGTTCATAAAGGACTACGCCGAGGGAGTAGACATCGCTGGCAGTTGTCATGCGTTCGCCGCGCGCCTGTTCCGGACTCGCATACTCGGGAGTCATGACGCGCAACATCGTTTCAGTCATCTGCGCTTCCGGCGCATCATCGGCGTTCAATAATTTCGCGATGCCAAAATCAAGCAGCTTCGCAACACCGGCTTCCGTGACCAGAATGTTTGAAGGCTTGAGGTCCCGATGGATGACCAGGTTCTGGTGGGCATAACTTATTGCAGAACAAACCGTACGAAAAAGTTTGAGGCGCTCCTCGATGGATAAATCCTGCACCTCACAATATTCGTTGATCGGTTTTCCTTCAACGTACTCCATCACGAAAAATGGCAGACCGGCATCGGTTGTGCCGCCGCTGTAAAGTGCGGCGATATTTGGATGGGTGAGATTGGCGAGGATCTGGCGCTCGTTACGGAAACGCCGCACAATCTCGTCTGAGTCCATGCCGCGCTTGATGATCTTGATTGCTACCTGCCGCTGGTAGTGATTGTCGTTTTGTTGCGCCAGGTAAACTGCGCCCATGCCGCCGCGACCGATTTCGCGCTCGACCTGAAAGGGTCCAATCTGCGCGCCGGCCATTTCATCCTGAGATTCGGCGCCAACCGAGCGCGCAGTGATTTCCAGAGCTGAGGTCTCAATAAAGTTTTCGTTGCCCTCCTGGAATTCTAGTAGCGATTCCACTTCAAGACGCAAGGGATCGTCCCCGCCGGCGGCCTGGTTGAGAAAGGCAGTTTGCTCTCCCGTCGGTTGTTCCAGAACGGACTGGAGTAGATCCTTAACCTGTTGCCAACGTTCTGGTGTCATGATTTTTTGATCAGGCTCTGCTGAGCTCACGCAGCAGCCATAATTTTGCGGTGGCCCACTCACGTTTGACGGTAGCGGGTGAGGTGTGAAGCTGCGCGGCAACTTCTTCGATCGTCAGCCCGCCGAAGAATCGTAGTTCGACAATCTGACCTTGCCGCTGGTCCATTTCCGCCAGCCTGGTAAGTGCTTCATCAAGCGCCACCAGGTTTACGTCTCGTTCCTCAAAAAAACTAATCGCATCGTCGAGTGAAACGCGAAGAAGGTCATGCCCCCCACGCTTCTCGGCATGGCGGTCGCGCGCGTGATTGACCAGGATGCGCCGCATCATCTGGGCGGCAATGCCGAAAAACTGGGCGCGGTTTTCCCAGGCAAGACTGTTTTGGTCAATCAGGCGCAAATAGGCTTCGTTAACGAGAGCGGTAGGTTGCAACGTGTGGTCGGAACGCTCTCGCGACAGGTAAGAGGCAGCCAACCGATGAAGCTCCGCATAGACCAGCGGCATCAGTTGGTCGAGTGCGGTTTGATCCCCCTTGCTCCAGTCATTCAGGAGCCGTGTGACTACTTGCGGCGAGGTCATTAAGGCTCTTTCTCTAAGTCGGGGCCGCAATCTTACCCCAAAACGCGAAATAACTCGATCCGCTGAGCAGTTTCGCCTCATTCCCGTGCGTTAGTAAGTAGAGAAAGATTTCGAAAACGTAACGCCGGGCTCCCCTCAGGTCCCAATTCATTGGCATTTCCTGAAGGCGCCAACCGGCTATCGCTGGACTTGGTTCTACGACCGTCGTCGCGATGCACCGAGCCAAGCATGCAAAGGTAAAACACCCCGCTTCGGTACCACTTCAAGGAGACTTCTTATGAAACCCGCTAACAATTATCACGTCATTTACACAATCATATTTTTGGCGCTCGCGATCGCCGGGACCATCCTGCTAGGCGCTCGTTATAGTGCTGCCGCACGATCTGATCAGAACATCACGCCTGATGCTCAATGCACTGTGACTTTTGGGGCGCCAACCAACTTCCTTGTAAGCAATGCCCCGTATTCAGTTACAAAAAGTGATTTCAATGGCGACGGCAAGCTTGATTTAGTAACAACGAGTCAGTTGTCAAACAATGTCTCGATATTGCTGGGCACCGGTACCGGGAGTTTCGCAGCAGCGGCAAACTTCAGTGTGGGCTCAGGTGCTATTTCTGTAGCGGTTGGCGACTTCAATAACGACGGAAAAATCGATTTAGTGACGGCAAATCAGTTCGCCAACAGCGTATCGATATTGCTGGGAACCGGCACGGGAAGCTTTAGCGCGGCAACCAACTTCCCTGTAGGCTCTCCGCCCCGTTGGGTCGCAGTCGGCGACTTTAACGGCGACGGCAAACCCGATTTAGCAACCGCGAATCAGGATGATACCGTCTCGATTCTAATAGGCGCAGGTACCGGCAGCTTTGGTGGAGCAACGCACTTCACAGCAGGATCGGCCTCCGGTTCATCTCCGTTCGCTGTCACTGTTGCCGACCTCAACGGCGATCTAAAACTCGACCTTGCTGTAGCGAATACGAATACGGCAAACGTCTCAATCTTGCTGGGAACCGGTACCGGCAGTTTTAGTGCGCCAACAAACTTTACTGTTGGATCAAATCCGCGCTTCATCGCAATCGCCGACTTTAATGGCGATAACAAGCCCGACCTTGCAGTCGCGAATACCTTTGCCAACAATGTCTCGATCTTGCTAGGCACCGGCACCGGAACTTTTGGCGCCGCCACTAATTTCCCATTGGGTGGCAGTAGTAGCCCCTGGTACATTGCAACAGGCGACTACAATGGCGATGGCATCCTTGATTTGGCGACAGCGAATGGCGGCGCTAACAACGTTGCTATCTTACTTGGCACGGGTACTGGAAGCTTCAGCGCCGCCACCAACTTCGCTGCAGCCGTAAATTCGTTTCCAGTGTCGGTCGCAGCCGCGGACTTCAACGGCGACGGGAAACTTGACCTCGCCTCAGGAAATAACGGTTCGGCTAACGTATCAATTCTTCTTAATACGTCACCCGCATGCGCTGCACCCAGTCCTTCGCCTTCGCCGAGTCCTTCGCCCACTTACTCTTTCAACGGCGGCGTGGTAGATGCGGACGGCACCCGGCTCGCCGGCGCGCATTTGATCTTAACGGGGGATACAAACAATGACGGGGTTACGGACGTCGTTCGTTCAACAACGACTGCTCCCGGCGACCGCGGCTTGTTCGACTTCACGAATCTGCCAGCGGGTACCTATATCGTCACCGTAAGCGCCGATAACCGCTTTTTCAGCCCGGACACCAGAACAGTCGCCCTGCCAACGAATTTTCCCGGCGGTAGTGTGACCGTGACTCTCAACGCCTCCCAGGCCACCGGCAATACGCCTACGGGCGACAACATCCAGATCACAGTCGGCGGGACGACGTTGACATTCCAGCGTGTGATCGTCAACGGAGTCACGAGGCTGACGGCCGTTAGTGATCTCTCGACTCTTATAGGACAGGTGGCGAGCGCCGGCGGGAAAAATCCGAAGGCAGCATTTCAAATCTCAACCAGCGCGCAAATCGTAGCGCCGGTTGAGGTCTGCTACCAACTCTCGGCAGAAGATTATTTCGGAGCCACCTTGATGCTGAGTATCCAGGGTGGAAAGGTCTCGAACATCGAAATTGGAAGAAATGATGCGACCCAAACCCTCTGCGGCAGAATCGCCAGGTTGCCGAATACCGCAAGCGCGTCGACCGCGAAGAGCGCTGGCGAGACCGCCTCGGCTGCTGATACGGACCTCGGCACCATCGTCATTGCAGAGGCAAACAGTGTTATTGGGCTCAGTACCTCAAGCACAAATGTTAGCGAAGGCGCGGGTACGGCGAATATCAACGTTGTGCGCACGGGTGACACAACAGGCGTGGCTACAGTCGAATACGCCACCAGCGATGCCGCCGGATCGAGTGGTTGCAACGTAGCGAACACCGGCATGGCTTCTTCGCGCTGTGACTATGAAACAACGGTGGGAACTCTAACGTTCGCCGCCGGCCAGACTTCCAAGACGATCTCAGTTCCCATCATCGATGACGCGTACGCTGACGGGCTCGAAAGTTTCACCGTGACGCTGTCTAAGCTCCAGGGAGCAGGTTTGGCTAATCCGAGCAGTGCCACTGTCGTAGTTACGGACAACGACGGTGCAAACGGGGCCAACTCGATCGACCAGGCGAGCTTCTTCGTACGCCTTCACTATCTTGATTTTCTGAATCGGGAACCTGATGCGAGCGGGCTTGGATTCTGGAGCAATCAGATAACAGAGTGTGGCACAAACGCCGCCTGCATCGACTTACGGCGAACGAATGTCTCCGCTGCCTTCTTCCTTTCCATCGAGTTTCAGGAAACGGGCTATCTGGTGTACCGCTTCTACAAAGCCGGGTATGGAAATATTAGCGGCCTGCCAGTGCCGCTGCGACTGAATGAGTTCCTGCCGGACACGCAACAAATCGGAAGAGGCGTGGTGGTCGGAGCAGGTAACTGGCAAGCCCAGTTGGAAGCGAACAAACAGAGCTATGCTCTGGATTTTGTAACGCGACAGAGGTTCGTTGATGCCTATGCAAACTCAATGACGCCGGCCCAGTTTGTTGACGCTCTGTTTTTGAAGGCGGGTGTAACTCCGACGGCTGCAGATCGCGCGGCAGCCATCGGTGAGTTTGGTAACGCTGCTACGTCAGCAGACTCTGCAGCGAGGGCGCGCGCTTTGAGGCGTGTAGCAGAGAACGCGACGCTTAACACACAAGAGTTCAACAAAGCCTTTGTGTTGATGCAGTACTTCGGCTACTTGCGTCGCAATCCGAACGACGCGCCCGATGCAGATTTCGGTGGTTATAACTTCTGGTTGGGTAAACTAAATGAGTTCAACGGCAATTTCATCAACGCTGAAATGGTAAGAGCGTTCATTGTGTCGGGAGAATATCGCGCACGGTTTGGCACGAACTAGAAAGGGAAGCCTGGCCGTCAAAGAAGGGTGTTACAAAGCTGAAGAGCCCGGACGTCCCTGACGGCCGGGCTTCTGCTTGCGTTGTTGGCCTTTTGAAGCTTTCGCCCCGAAAAGTTTTTTAGCCAGCATCGGTTTCTATAAACATTCCGTGCCTACGGCACGGGGACCCGGTAGTTACCGCTCTCGGTTCTGACTTCGTGAAACTCGATAGTCTTCGAACTGCTGTTGAAGCATATTCAGTACAAACTCTTTCGCTTGACTGACTGATTCCTGCAACGACATTTGTTTGCCTAATCCCGCAGCGATGGCTGCGGACAAAATGCAGCCTGAGCCGCGCAGATTGGCGCCGGGAATAAAAGTAGCGCGAAACGCAGTCACTCCTCCTTCATCAGCGAGCACATCAATCGCCTCGGCTGGAAACGCGAACGTTTTCGCCCCGATTGCCAGTGACTCTTCAAATTCCTCTTTTGCCCTATGCGCACTGCCTTCTGCTTTCTGCTCCCCGAGGTGTCCACCCTTAATCAAAACCGCGCGCGCACCAAGACCGCGAATAATCTTCGCGGCTTCGCGCATCTCTCTTTCTGACGTTATGGTCAAGCCGGTGAGCGCTTCGGCTTCGGGAATGTTTGGGGTAACCAATCGCGCCAGCGGCAAGAGCTCGGTAATGAAAATCTCGAGCGCGTCTTCTTGCATCAATCGCATGCCTGAACTGGAAACCATTACCGGATCGACGACCGGCGCAGGCAATTCGCTGTCGCGAAAAATGCGCGCAACCTCTCGCACGACTTCGCGCGTCGGCAGCATTCCCGTCTTGCCGCAGGCAAACTGGAATTCTTCGAGCAAGGAGCCTATCTGACCGCGAACAGTTGATGCCGCTTGATGAACAGCGCCCGCCGCCTGCTGATCATTTTGGAAGGTGAGGGAGGTGATCGCCGCCGCCGCGCGGTAGCCAAATGCCGCAAACGTCCGCTCATCCGCGAGTACGCCCGCGCCGCCCGATGGATCAAAGCCTGCGATCGTCAATGCATTTGGCAGTGGCATAGCAGTTTGAATCGTACCGCTCATTTCATCAGCACCGCCGCAACCTAAAAAACCTCGGGGTTAGGAACCATGAGACCTGCTTCTTGAATCATCTCTTTGCGCCTTTGTGTCTAATGGGAGTTAAAACTTACGGAGCTAAAGCTGCAGTGCTTTTGAAAGTCTAAAAACCACCGCGCTGAAGCGACAGACTAAAGAAAGTCTCCATGGATTCTTGCGACGGTAGCGCTCAATCGCGTCGGATCGTCGAACATTCTGATCGAGGCAATGCCCTGCGCGCCAGCGCTCAGGCAATCGGCGAAATTTTCTTCGCTAACACCGCCGATCGCCAGAACGGGAAATGGATTCAGCTCCGCACAAACATGGCTTAGTTGCTCCAGTCCAACGGGTGGTCCATATTTTTCTTTTGACGGCGTTTGAAACACCGGACCAAAAACAACAAAGTCGGCGCGTGCTTCACGCGCAGCCAGGGCTTCGGCTAAAGAATGCGTTGACACGCCAATTAGAAAATCGTTCCCAAACGACTGGCGCACAACTGACGCGGGCAAAGACCGCGTTGTCAGATGAACGCCATCCACGCCGGCGGACGAAGCAACATCAGCACGATCGTTTACCAATAGTTTAGTCGTGCTGCTGCTTGTTAGCGCAGCCGCGCGCGTGACGAGTTCATACAAGACTTTGGTTGTTAAAGCTTTTTCGCGGACTTGAATCAGATCGATGTTTACTGCTACCGCGGCTGCGATAAGTTGGAGGATAGTCTGGAAGTCCTTGCTACTGGACGTCGTCGCTGCCGTCGTCTGGCCGCTGGTGATGAGGTAGCTGATTGGCTGCTGCGGACTTTGCATATTTCTTATCGCTGTTTGCACCCGCCTGTTGCAGGGCGGCAACGCTCTGTTTGAAATGGAAGATTTCCCAAAAAGCCATTCCCAGGTTCAGCACGCCCAGGCCGGTCACCGCGCCGCGCACCCACCCCGAAGCCACTACGGTCTGCAACGCGTGCATTCCCGTCTTGCGCGCCGCGTACATCAGAAAATAATTATTGCCCCAGTCGCTGAGGCCCAGTGTGCCTTGCGGAACCCATGGCAACAGCGCGAGTACTATGCCAATTTCGAAGCACAGAATGATGTAGAAGATAACACTTAGTTTGGCGGACATAGATGGCCGGTAAATAGTAAATGGTAAATCGTAAATGGTTGTTGAATGATTAGGTGTTTGAATGATGCCCTTAGCGTACAGCTGGAAAACTATTCACCATTTACCATTCACTGTTTTTTCTTCTTCTTCTGGCGGCCCTGCAAACTCTGCAGCCGATCCGCAACGTCGCGATAGCTAACATCAAGGCCATAAACTTCCGTGAAGGCCCCGACCGCGCGGGTTAAATCGCCCATCTGTTCATAAGCCGAGCCGAGCTCGTACTGCAGCGCTTTGTATTCTTCGGCGCCACGAGCCGGAACATCCAAACCCTTCTTGAACCAGAGCACGGCCGCCTGTGGCAGACCTTTCTGCATGAAGCAATGGCCCAGCATGTTACAGCATTGAAAGAATCGAGGCGTATTATCGCCGGGTCCGGTCAAACCAGCAGCTGCCTGAAACTCTCTGATGGCCTCGTCAAGCAAGTCCATCTCCTTATAGGCGGTAGCCATGTTGTAGTGAGTTTCAAAATCCTCGGCTGGCGGATTCTGTTCGCCTTCCGCTTCGACGCGAAACTCTTCAAATATCTCCGCCAGGCCGGAATCAATTCCGCTGTTTGTAGGAGCGGCGCGGGGAATACTTTGCGGGGCCTGCTCGGCAATGCCGCGTACCACGTCATCGACTACCACGACCGTTTCTACTTCAGCCGCCGAAACCGGCGCGGGTTCAGAATTACTTTCGAACTCTACCGTTGCTGTTGCCGGTTTTCCTGCCTCCAGTTGAGCGCGGCGTGAAGCAAACTCCGGATCCGGACCAAACTGCCGTTCCAGTATTTCGAGCGTATCGAGAGCAATGTCGGAGTAACCTTGCGCGATGTAGAAGTCAACGCTTTCCAACTCCTGCTTCATCTGAGCGTGGTTGCGCGGCGCGCTATCCTCCGAGTCATCTCCCAGGTTTACGGGAGCGTCGGTCGCCGCGGAATGTGCCAGCGTAAAGTCCTGTGAAAAGGGATCGACCCAGGCTTGATCAGGGACAGGCCGTTCCGAGTCGTCACTTTCGTTGAGATCAGCAAACGAAATATTAGTTGAACTGTTACCCGCTACCGAATTCCATTCAAACTCCGTCACCGTTTCGTTCGCGTTGTTTTCAAATATCGCTGCCCCTTCGTCGAGAATCGCAAAACTTTCGAAGGTGGGAACCACATCTGCCGCGAGCTCGTCGCTTTGCTGCGGCTCCAGATTTTCGTCAAGCGCTCCGCCAATCGTATGCAACCTCTCGGCGTGACGCGATTCATCGGGAGCGAGACGGATCAGTTGCGTCAACGCATAGCGCTCGTCGTCGAACATGCCCGCTGCTTCTGCAGATTCCGCCAGGCGTTCAAGCACAGCTCGAAGCTTTTCGGTGTCGCGTTGCCACCAATGAATGCGGGCCAACAGGCGCAAAGCACCAACATGCTCAGGAGCTCTTGCCAAAATCTCATCGACCAGCTCTAACAGATCGCTTTCTTCGCGACCGGCCAACATTTTTTCAAGGATTTCGCCGAGCACGCGGACTGCTTCGTCTTCCTGCCCCACTTTCAAATAAACTCGCGCCACCTCAATGTAACGGCGAAAGCCGCTCGCGTCGTGGGCCAGCAGCAAAGCGGTCGCGCGCTCGGCACCGGGCGCGTCATCGGCAGCAACATAAGCGTCGGCGAGCATCGCAGCCAGGTCCGGGTCATGCGGCATCTCCGCTACTACTTTTTCCAGTATCTCGGCCGCATCCTCGGCGGTTCCCAAGGCGCTGGTCACGGAAAGCAAACCGCGCAGCAGTGTTTTGTCGTTAGACTTCAACGCCAGGGCGCGGACATACGCTGAATGGGATTTTTCGAGGTCGCCATTTTCAAGCAAGTGCTTTGCCGCTTCGCCAAAAGCTTTCGCAGATTCGTTCTCCATCCCTTCTTTGAGATAGCCTTCTGCGAGTTGAATCCGAATATTGGTGTTGTGCGGATCGAGGTCTGCAATGCGGTGAAGCACGGCGAGGGTTTTGCGCGTTTCGCCCGCGCGCGTATAACCATCGGCAACGATGAGAAACTGAGCGCGCGCGTCGACAATCAAGCCCTGCGCTGCATAAAGTTCGCCGAGTTTATTTGCAGTATCGGGATCGCGAGGTTTGAGCTTTTCGATCTTCCGGTACATCGCGATGGCTTTCAGCCGGAATTCCTGTTCGCGATAATGTTCGGCAATGCGCGAGAAGCAGGAAATAGCTTCGTCTTTGTGGCCGGCACGCGCCAAAAGATCGCCCAGCATGTTGACGGCGGTTAAATCCTGCGCATCATGCTCGATGATCTGCCGATACTCTTTGATAGCGGCGTTGATCTTTCCCTGGGAAAGAAATTTCTCTGCCGCTTTCAGAACCTTAGCTTTTTCGAAAGCCATGAAGGATATTATGTATCACCGAATATGGGAGCGGAGTCAAACGCAGGGCCGCAAGTGGAATGAAACGGGAGCGACGAAATAACTTTGGGCTAGGACTTTTCCAGCCTGAAAAAGTCAAAAGGTACGCTAACATGCGCAAAAAGAGCCTGTCAACGCTGTTAATTTTCACCTGCAGGTCCAGGAATACTGCTACAAACACGTGCGGTATTCTTTGAGCAATTTCAAATGCTTCTGCTTTGCGGCCGCGTCCAGTAACGGCGTCAACGACCTAATTGAACAATCAACCAAATCAAGTGCGGGTAGCTCAATTTCCTAACCGGGCGTGGTGGTCAAGGGCGGGAGCACTCGTCGCGATCGCCGGCCTGCTGCTCTATTCGGTTTTCGCCCCCCACTCAATCGCGGCCGGCGAGATTTCACTCGCCATCGCCGGCGCCGGCTGGCTGCTGCGCACTTTTGCAAGCCGCACTACCGGCTTTCGGCGCACGTCATTCGACCTGCCGATCGGGTTGTTCTTTCTTTGGACCATTCTCTCGTCGTTTCTTTCGGTCGAACCTCATATCAGCATTGCCAAGATTCAATCGACCTGCGTCATTTTTCTTTTCTATCTGACGCAGGCAATCGCGACGCGGCGCACCGCGGTGTTGCTGGTCTCGCTGGTGATTTTGTCGGGTGCAGCCGGTACTGTCTACAGTATTTACGATTTGCTGCGTGGACGGGGCATTGTCGTTGAATCAATTGCCCCGGATAGTCCGCTGCACTCCGTCAAGGTTCAACCGAACGACGCAATTTGGCGTGTGGGTGGGCGGCGAGTTTATTCTGTGGCCGACATCGATCAGGCAATAAGGAACGCGCCCACCAACTCGAGTCTTACCGTCGGCATAATTTCGCAAGGCGAACATGTTGAGCGCCTGGGGATGATGGTGACCGATGCCGCAAAAAGCCGGACCTCGCCATCCGGCATCATCGGCAGCAAACCGACTCATCGGTTTCGCGCGTCGGGGTGGACCAGACATTACGAAACCTATGCCGAGATTCTACAAATTCTGGCGCAACTAGCGCTGGGTTTGGCCCTGGCCCACCTCCTAAATCACGGATTGAATCGCTGGTCCAGGTTGGCATTCCTCGCCGCCGCCTTGCTTGCCCTGGGTCTTGCTTTAACAGCGATGCGAACAGCGCTAATCGCTTTTGCGGTCGGCGTGGTAGTGATTAGTTGGCGTGCGCTGCGTGGGCGAGGAAGGATTGCCGTGCTGGCCGGTCTCAGCGCGCTGTTACTCATAGGCGCTTTCGTCGTCTTTGAAACCCGCGCACGCCAGGCGCTCTTCCTCCAGGATCCAAGTTCTTCACTGCGGGTTGAAGTTGCGAGAGTTGGCTTATCGCGAATTATGCTGCATCCGCTGTTTGGTCACGGAATGGATGCGATGAAGGTGCATTGGAATGAATGGGGCTTTCCCGGCAGCGAGATGCTCCATCTACACTCGACGCCGCTACAGTTGGCTTTCGATCGTGGTTTGCCTGCGCTCTGCTTCTGGCTTTGGATCGTGTGGTTGTTTTGGCGGCTGGCCAGCCGGAATGAAAAACGCTTACGCGAGACTTTGGATACAAACCGGTACGGGATTTTGCTCGGCGCCACTGGAGCCCTGGCAGGTTTTTTTGCCAGCTCGCTGGTTAATTACAACCTCGGTGACGGTGAAGTCGCGCTGGTTTTCTGGTGGTTGCTGGGCCTCGTAATCGTCGTTTCCGCGAATCGAGAGTCATCAGCGCAGCACCCTCGTGGTTAGCCAGCTCGCAGTCTGCAGGCGCGGCTTTGTCTGCGACCAGGCCCAGTGGATTCCAAACTAAAATAGAAAAACTCGCGGCATAGCCAACCAGCGTCGCTGTGGTTCTAAACTGCGGACCGATTCTGCTTCTCAGATTTGCTCGGATTGGAGGGCCGCTCAAGATGTTTTCTTGGGCAGTGCACGGGGTTGAATAAAATTGGACTCTATCTGTATCTTGTTTTTAGTTGGTTTTTTCCACCTTATATCACGTCGGCAAAATTTCGGCGGGTCTTCGCAAACCACCAGTAACCAAAAACAAATAGAACTAAAGCGACGGCGGTGAAGTAGGCGAGGCCGGGCCAGTCGGGCGGCAGGCCGTCGAGAAATATTCGCCGGTAACTGCGAATGAGCGCGGTGAAAGGGTTGGCATTGAGGAACGGGCGGTAGCGCTCAGGCACAATCGATTCCGGATAGATAATCGGCGTCAAATACATCCAGGCCATTAGGATCAAGGTAATGCCCTGGGCAATGTCCCTAAAGAAAACGCCGAGCGATGCAACCAACCACGCCGCGCCGAAGGTAGCGATAAGTTGCGGAAGCAGGACGACCGGCAGCCAAAGAAGCGTCAGGTGTAGCTCACGATGAATAAGTGCCGTCGCCAGTAACAACGCTGCCGTCCCAAACAGTTGATTGCCCAACGCAGACAGGGCCTGCGCCACCGGTAACGTTTCCAAGGGAAAGACGACGCGCTTCACCAGGTTTGTGTGTTCCACGATGGTGGTGGACGCGCGCTGCACGGTTTCCTGAAACATGGTCCAGGGCAGTAGTCCGCAAAAAAGATAGAGCGCGTAATCCCACGACGAGCCGCGCGCGCCAAACCGCGCGCCAAAAATTCCCGCGAAGATGAATGTAAAGATCGCGATCATCACAACGGGCGTGATGATGGCCCACACAATCCCCAGCACGGAACCCTTGTAACGGGCCACTAAGTCGCGGCGCGCGAGTGACAGGATCAGTTCTAGTCGCCCGGGCAGCTGCCAGAGCGGTCGCCAGACTGCGCGGCGGGCTGTTTGAGCAGAAATCATTGTTGACGGCATTGTATGCGCAAAAGTAAGAGCGGGGGCAAGCCCACCTTCCCAACCTGAGAGATTGTTTTTTTTGAGTCGCAGCTGCTGAGCTCGAAAGCCTCTCCATGCATGGCGCAAGCAGTCGACGCGGAAAATCTCTCAGGTTGGGAAGGCGGGCTTGCCCCCGCTCTTTGTTTTCTCAAATTTGTCCAAAGCCGCGCCAGCTATTGCTGTTGTGCCAACCGATTTTCACCTCAGTTGCGTGAACGTCTTTCCACCATTCTGCGAATTCTTCCCGGCTGATGTAATGCGACGTCGGCGCGACCAAATGATCAAAGACGATCGTGTGCTGTTCGCGCCAGCCAAATTTTGAGACGGCGTTGAGGTAGTCGTTATAAAACAGATGACTCGCTAGTTTTCGACCACTCGCTTCACGATTCAGTGGTCCATACACAAGCTTTGTCGCCAGATACATTAAGGCGGTGGGTAATTTTGAAAAATGTAGCAACGCTCGCTGATCGATTCGCGACGTTACTTTACGCACTGGATTGACGTAACGCGTGATCCAGCGGTTGTTTTCGGCCCCATAAACCCATGCCGAAATGTGGCCGCCGGGCCTAACCCGCGAGGCCAGCGAGCGAAAGCCGGCCCGCGGGTCGGGCAGATGATGCAAGACGCCAACCGAAAATGCGTAATCAAAACGGCGCGCCAGCGGCAAATGATAAAGATCAGCTTGAATGATGTGCGCATTCTCAAAGTCACGCGTGGCGGCAAATGCGGTTTCAACCGCGGCGCTCAAATCCACACCCACGACTTCTCGCGCGCCCCAGCGCGCCGCCAGTTCGGTGTGCCTGCCCTTGCCACAGCCACCTTCGAGAACAATTTTGTTCTGAAAAAAATCTGGTTCGACCGGTGTAATCCAGCCCAGGAATTGATCGGCATAAAGTTCATCTGTGTGCGTGAAGTGTTGCCATTGCCAGCCAAAGCTTTCAGCGGTCGCCGCTTTGTCTGCTGCCAACAGTTCACTGTTGATAAAGCGCGGCACGCCGCGAACGATCGGAAAAACGGACTTGCAGGCCGCACACGTCAGCCGCCCCTGCATAATCTCTTCCGCTTCAACTACAACTACTTCAGTCAACTCTAATTGCCCCGCACAGGCAGGGCAATGTAGATAGTCAAGCAGCTTGCGCTTCATGCCAAGAGATTAGCACTTGAATTGTTTTCAATGTAATTCAAGCAACCGAACGGTGTTCAAGCGCTTTGCACAAGAACCATCCCTCCGTTTGGTTCAGCTTCGGCTTTGCCGCCTGATGTGAGGCGGTGGCTACGCCCCGCCGTAGAGACTGCCTTGATATTTTTGGGCTACGCCCTTGCTGCCGCCAGTAAATCCGAAGGGCTAAGCTCGGAGCAGGGGCATAGCCCCGGAATACTCTGGCTGCTGTCGGCGGGGCATAGCCGCCGCCTCACATCAGGCGGCAAAGCCGAACCTGACCTGGTCCATGACTTTTGAGGCAAAGTTTGGTTCGTAGGATTTTCTGATAAGAGGCTAGGCTAAGGTTACTGGGTTGGCTCAACAACCAGGGCGCCGACGAGGTAGGCAACCTCTCCCGAGTTTGACTGCAGTCGTATGCTGTAATCTCCCGGCGGCGCGTCCAGCGCGATGGTTACATCAAAAGTAATTACTGGAGCAGTACCACCAAATTGATGCGACCTGAGGCTGGCGGGATTTACGTTCAGATATGGCGAAGTTACTAACAGCCCAGTTCCCGGCACCTGGTCCACCGCACTCCCACTGAGATAAACCGTCAGCGTCGTGCCCCGAGTCGCAGTTACCGGCATAGTCGATAGCTCGCCATTCAAACCGACAAAGCGAGGATTCAGAGTTGCGGGCGAATTTTGCGGCGGCACCAGAATATAGTTAACCAGTGCAGTCTTATTTGCTGCCACTCGCAACCCCCCGGCGATTTCGACGGCGCGAAAACTCTGTCCGCTGGAGCGGCGCTTTGGATCAACGGTCAACGATTCGTCTTCGGGCATACCCGAGTCGAGATATTCCGTCATCACCCGGTAGAGTCCTGGCACAATGCCGGCAATATTAAAGGAGCCGGTGGCGTTGGTAACTCCGCTGGCCATCACTCGTCCGGAAGCCGCATCCTCAAGCCAAACGTGCGCGCGCGCCGCAGGCAAAAGGGTGCCTTGCTCATTGCTCAGTATTCGGCCGTCAATAGAGCCAGTTTCGCCGCGAGAGCCATAAATACTTTTCACTGCCGCGAGATCGCTTTCGCTTAACGAGCGCTCACCCAATGCCGGCAAACCAAAGGTGCCATTTAGCCCCTGCGTCGCGTTCATCGTCGCGCCAATTACGCTGGAATGGTTAAGCCCTAGCAGATGTCCGATCTCGTGCGTAAGTGTTGACTGGAGATCGTAGGTACCGGGAGTGCCGTCGGTTGAAAACTCAAGCGGTGCGCCGGCAACTGAATACGTGTAAGGATTGATCACGATATCTGCTTCGCTAATCTCTCCCGTGTTGGCGTCATAAAACACGCGAGTGCGTGCCGGGCTGCTTTCGTCGCCGAAGATCGCAAGATTCTCCATGGTCGCCGCAACCGTGATCAGATTGACACCGTCCGGATGATCGACGGGGCTGATCGATTGAACTTTGGCTGGGGCTTCGAGAAAGTTAATGTTGGCAGCGGTGGACCAGGTTGCCAGGGCGCCATGGATCGCACCGGCCACGTCGCTGCCGGCTTTGATACTTGCATTCGGCAACGTTAGCGAGCTCGAGACTGCGATTGGTATCACTTTTTTGGCCCAGCGTACTTGTCGCTTAGCCGACCGCGCTGGTTCAAAAGAAGCGGGTTGGCCCACGCCGGTGCATGCCAGCATAGTAAGCAGCGTTAATGGGATCTTGAACCGTCTCATGCTTGAAATATCGATGGGCCTAAAGCTAACCTGGTGGTGCGAGCGACCGCGTGCGGGGAAACACGCTACCCGGTGATAGTACACTTTCGCCGGGACTGCGGCCAGAAAAACCGAGGAACAACCAAGAAAAAAGCCCGCATGGTTCGCATGCGGGCTTAGAGAGAAGAGACGAAAGCGCCAGGTGCTAATTAATTGTGATGTGGGGTGCCGTAGCAGTCCCGCGGCTCGAGAAAGTAGCACCACTTCTGGTTAGAGTTACGACTACGGGAACGTAACCTGCCCCGGCCAGTGAAGCCGGCAGCGTAACGGTTATCAAGTCTTCACCGAACATGTTGACATTATTCTTAACAGTCGTCGCAGTGATAGCGGTGGTTCCAATGGTGACGCTCACCTCCGCAGGCAGCGCGCCTCGGACTCCGGATAAATGGATTTCCAACACAGTCGGCACCTGCGCGCCGCCACTGGCTGTCGTTACACTAAACGGTTCCGTGATGCAGCCTGAGCCGGCATTGGTCACATTACAGACAACTGCCCGACCGCCAGGACCTTGAGGAATCGTGAATATGTCAGGTTGCGCTGCAACGATGGGCACAAACCCGCGGAAAGATTTGCCGTTGTTGTTAACGACAACAGTCGCGACGCCAAGTTGAACTCCAATGGGAACTACAAAATGAATCTCTGAGCCACTCACGAAATACAATCCGGCAGCGGCGCCATTTATCGAAACCGAAACTCCATTTAGTTCAATTGGAAGAATTGGACTGCGTTCGGTTTCCGAGCCCCCACCTGCAGTTTTCGACGATGGCGCTAACGCTCCCGCAGATCGAAGCATGCTGAACTCACCAGGCGCCAGACCCGCTCCCGCAGTGCCTGGTGTCGGTGTTGGCGTCGGCGAGGGTGATGGCGACGGATTGGGGCTTGCCGGCACTTCAAAAATGCTTGGGTAGGTAAAATAAGTAAGCGCCTCAGGAGCGTCCGAAGTCGCCGTCGGGCTCAATAGGTAATAAACCTCTAAAGACAAATCAGGATTGCCGCCGCCGAGTTCAGCCGCAGTCAAACTAAATGTAATTCGGTTTCGTTTACTGCTCGGGATCGGACGCATCGCCACATCACTGGCCAGTGAACCTGCCGGATTTTTCGTCAGCCGCTTAAAGGTACTGGTAGAAGAAACGGGAAGATCGGTAATAAAGATCTGCGGTTGACGGGTGGGATTCAAGCCAGTGCTGTCCTGGTCCGCTGTGGGAAAACTGCCATCGGTTTTGAAGTTCAAAGCGGATGCGAATATCAAAGCTCCCGGGACGTTTCCGGTGTAATCGGTAAATGTTGGGAAGTGTCTAATATCTGATCCGCTGAGGGCGCGCAGGCCAACCTGAACAAAGCTGTCGCCTGAAACGCTGTAAACGAATGTTGCCAACGATATTGCATTCGTAGAACTGTCATTGCCTTTAGGATCGGCCGCCCTCGACTCGAAAGCGATCAAAGCTCCGTCGCGACTCAGACGACGCCCGGTGTTAAGGAGATTTACACTCGATCCGGTAAAGGTTCCGGTGGTCTCTGACTTCGTCCGAGTAACCTGCTTAACATTGGCCAATCCCGCGCCGGTAAAATCGGCAACGAAAACTTCGGCGTTGCCTTTTCCGTGACCATCATCGTCATTGCCGCCGGTCAGATTCGCGGTCGAAATGAAAGTGACCTTACTACCGCTGGCAGAGAGCGACGGATTTTGTTGAAATCTGGAAATTATTTTTACGCCGTCGACGGCGTCGGCGGTGTTCGTTGCCTGCACAAATGGTCCAGCAGCGGAAAGGTTGCGAAAGAAAAGTTCCGGGTTCCCATCCGTATTGCCGGTTCCAACTAAATTGCGGGTCGAGATAAAGGCGATAATAGAACCATCATCATTAATCGTCGCGTCACGATTATCATCGGCCACAAACGGCAACACACCGGTCGCTCCGGCTGACGGTACTCGGCTCGCAGGCGTTGCAGTAATTTGGCTAAACGTTCCGCCGCTGAGATCCTGGATTACCTCGTCTCCGGTAGTGAGATCCAAATCCGTCACGGCCGGCAATTGATAAATCCAAATTTCCTGATTGCCATCGGTCGCCAGCGTTCCCGGATCTACGCCATTAAAAGACGGTAGCGTTGGTGCGTTTGAGCTGAATACGATCGTGTAGACACGCTTTCCCGCAACGAGTGTAGGTTCGAAGGAAATAACCGGCCGGTTGTTGCTGATCTCGATTTGCACCTGGGCAGGATCTGCCGGAGTCGGCGCGGGCGTGGGCGTTGGACTTGCGCTTGGACTTGGTGTCGGCGTCGGCGTGGCGGTGGCTTTCGGAACGTTCTTCGTATTTGTTATCTGAAAGATACGCCGCTGCGCATAGTCAAGTAGGAAGATTTCCCGATTGCCGTCCGCATTATTTCGATCTTGCGTTGCCACGTCTCCGTTGGACTCAAATACAACAAACCGACCGTTGGCCGAAATATCGCTTGCGAAAGATGCAAACGGATTTGTTGCAGCACCCAGGGGAGAAGACGTTATTTGGGCGACAAACGGATCCGGTGTAGGGCTGGTGGATTGCGCCGATACAGATGAAAACGCTCCGCAGACCAGCATAAGCAGGGCAAGGGCACAGCATGAACCAAAAACTTGCTTCACAAAAATCCTCCGGAATAAAGACGCAGATACGAGCAGATTAGATGCCCTCGGGGAGCGAGCAGCAGCCACGCGCTGGTGGAAAGAACCGAACACCCAGCAGCAAAAGAAGCGACATTTTACGCAGAGAACCCGCTAATCGCAAGCTGGGCGTAAGCCGAACCAAATAAAGCTTTAGAGCGGTTATGCGCGATGCTATCGACTAATTCGGGATCAAAACAAAAATTCTTGACTGTTAACGCCGAGATGGTCAAGGCTTTCATTACTTCGAACGAGTATCGGCAACGCTTCGGTCCCAGCTAACCAGGAGACAGGAGCAGGAGGCAGGAGCAGTCGGCAGAAACAAAAGCTGCGATACTCCTGCCGTATGCCGTCTGCTCCTGCTTCTGGCTTCCGTTTCCTGACTTCTGCTACATTCAGCGCATGACCGCTGCCCTGCGCGTTGAAAACGTCTCCAAGCAATATCGCATCTACACGCGACCCGGCGATCGCCTGAAGGAATCGCTTACGCGTGGCCGTCTGCGCCGGCATAAGGAATTCTGGGCCCTGCGCGATCTCAGCTTCGAAATCGAGATAGGCACTACGGTCGGCATTGTCGGACCAAACGGCTGTGGCAAGTCGACCTTGTTGCAGATTATTTCGGGTACCCTGGCCCCGACACACGGCGACGTTTGGCACGAGGGACGAATTGCCGCCCTGCTCGAACTCGGCGCCGGCTTCGATCCCGAATTTACCGGCGTGGAAAATGTTTATATGAACGCCAGCCTGCTGGGACTGACGAGAAAAGAAACGGATACGCTTTTCCCGGCCATCGAGCGCTTCGCCGAAATTGGTCCGTTTCTTTACCAGCCTGTGAAGACTTATTCGAGTGGCATGTACGTGCGCCTCGCTTTTGCCATCGCCGCGAGTGTCGAGCCCGACATCCTGATCATCGACGAGGCACTCGCCGTTGGCGATGCAGTTTTCCAGCATCGTTGCTTGCGCCGAATTAATGAACTGCACGAGCGCGGCGCCACGGTGCTTTTCGTTTCGCACGACGCAGCAGCGGTCCGCGCGCTGTGCTCGCGCGCGATTCTGTTGCGCGGCGGCAGCATCATCGCCGACGGCAAGCCGGCAGATGTGCTGAACCTCTATCAGAAAATTATTATGGAGCGCGAACAGGCTTACGAAGCGGAAGCAGGCGTGCCGAGCCAGCAACCGTCTGCAGCCGCTGAAACCCTGGCGCCTGTAAGCTGCGCCTATCGTCACGGCGACGGCAGCGCCGAAATCATCGGCGCGGAACTAACTGACGCTACTCAGGCGCGCGTGGAGGTTGTCGAGAGTGGCGAGCCGCTCACCCTGCGTATCGCAGTTCGTTTTCATCGAGAGGTTCCCGATCCGGTAATTGGATTTCTGATTCGCAACTCCCACGGCATCCATGCCTACGGCACGAACACGAAGGAACAACAACTCGAATTCGGCGCTGTGCGCGGCGGCGAATTAGTTGAGGTAAGTTTCGCGTTTCACTGTTGGCTCGGCGTTGACCAATATACAATTTCACTGGCCGTGCATAGCCGTGAGGGTCTCGCTTATGACTGGCTCGACGCTGCACTTTTCGTTAGAGTCAGCAGCAGCACCCTGACGGAAGGCGTCGCTAATTTAAATGCCAACGTGACCACTCGCCAGCGCGCGTTACCATCTGACAACTCGCAACCAGAATCGCAGCGCGAGGGCGCGACGATCGCTACGGATCACGAAACTGTGAGCTATGGCTGAAACAGAAGTCGAAAGCATTCTGCGTGAGATACGCGAGCGAGTGATCACGCAACAACGTTCCGAGCACGGCATGACAAGTGGCGCCAACTGGCCCAACGGCGACAGCCGTTCAGCGCCAGCGCCGGTCGCTCGGACTTCGAACCGCGTAACCACCGCTGAAAACCTGGCATTAATTAACTCGTACCTGACAACCACGGCGCGGGCCTGGGACCGTCTACCGCCCGTCGTCAGCAATCGCAGCGGCTTTGGGGCACGCCTTGAACTGTGGTGCAAACGACACCTGAAACGCGCGACCCGCTGGTATGCCTGGGAGCAGGTGAATTTCAACGCTGCCGTCCATCACGCGTTGCGCGACCTGCTGCCGTTGCTCTCGGCTTATGAAGAGGAGTTGGAAAACCTGCGGGCGGAAACCACTGCAGCGCATAACGCGCAACAGATTGAGTTGGAGCAAAACCAAAGCGCGCTGGCCAGGTTGCGCGCAGAGACTCTAGCCGCGCTCCAAGCGCAAGGCGATTTAACGAGCGCCCAAAACGCTAAAGTGGAGGCACAACTGAAGGACTTGATTGATGAATTACGCGCACGTGATGAAATCCTTCACGCGGAACAACTCGTCTGCTTCAAGCAACTCTCGCTGCAAAGCGGTGAGGCCGCCACGCTAGAGGATCGCGCTCGTCGTAAAACCGAAACTATAGTGGCAGAGCTTCAGAGCCGCATTGAAAAGCTGGAGAAAAAAGATGAGTGATGAGTGATGAGTGATGAGTTATGAGTGTTGAGCTTCAAGAAGTTCAGAGTCCAAGCTTTAGCTTTGTCTTCGCCTCGGAAGCGGCAACCTAAAGGTTGGACTCTGTACTTTTTGAAGCTAAACGAGGCTTGACGCATCACTCATCACTCATTACTCATAAGCATCACTAAGTTCTGACTAAACTTTTATGCCGAAACAGACTTTATACGATCGCGCCGGCATTGCTGACGTAGCGGAGTTCTATCGCACCAAGTTTGTATCGGACGAAGTTCTGGATAATCGCTACTTCAAAGCACTCGATCGTTTCGATATTCGCTTTGCGCGCACCATGTGGGTTTACGACAACGTGCGCGCTGGTTCAAGCGTGCTCGAGCTTGGCTGCGGTGTCGGCATGCTGGCGCTGATGAAACGGAAAGGAATTACCCTAACCGGCGTTGACCTTTCTGCTGATTGTGCGCTCGCGGCCCGCCGCAACGGTTACGACGCGACCTTTGCTGCGGAACTTTCACGTCTGCCCTTTCCCCCAGCCAGTTTCGATTACGTTGTCAGTCTCGACGTGTTAGGCCACGTGGAGGCAGAAGCGAAAGACGCGGTGCTCGCCGAAGTGAAACGCGTACTGCGTCCCGGCGGCGTTACATTGCACGGCATTGAATGCACTGACCAAACAGCTCGCAAAGTCTATGAGGAAATGAACGCGGAAGAATTGCGCCGCTTCATCGAGATCGATGGGCACGTCGGTCTTGAAGAAGAGCAGGAGCATGCCGCCCGCTTTCGCAAGTTTTTTGCCCACGTTGCCTGGGAACCGCGCTACACGCTCTGCCTCAGCAGCGAAGAGTTTCTCAAACAGGCTGATCAGTATGGGCTTCCCTTCGAAGATGATTTTCTTGATTACTTGCGCGGTCTTTCATTCAAGGAGCGCCGCGCTTTCGATATCGCGATGGGCTACGTGTTCGGCAAGATCTCTGATCTCAACCTGGAATTGCCGAAGAGCGGGCTCTATGTGTTCCTGAAAGCGTCCGCTGCGCCGCTTGGTCCGTTCTATAACGAACACCGGGATCGCCGAGCGCTTTTTTCAGCAGAACCTGACCGCTCAGTTTTATCGGCGACCGCGACAGCTGAAGACGAGCTGGTCTGCCTGGATCGCAACCTCGAAGTCAGATTCGACGACGGCTGGTTCGAGCCAAACACTTTGCCGCCCATCGCGCGCTGGATGGGCCAACGAGCTGGGGTTAAATTTCGCGCCGCTAAAGTTTCGGAAATCCGTCTGGACCTGACTACGCACATGCCGGATCTGCACGCGCGTCCGCTCGGCGTGGAGTTGTTCCTGAACGGTGAGCGATTGTGCGCATTTTCGCTTTGGCGGTACGGGTGGCTGGAGTTACGGGTCCCGGTTTCTGAGGATTTAAGTGAACTGGCGAACGCTGAGTTTGAGTTGGAACTACGCACTGACCGTACCTGGCAGTCACGTCCGGTCGCCGATGAAACTCGCGACGACCGCGAGCTGTCAATCGCTGTCTGCAACCTCGTGATTCAGAGGTCAGAGGTCGAGGTCAGAGATTGAACACCTGACTTCTGTCTTTCTGATCTCCGACCTCTGACTTCTGACCTCTTGTTTTCCATGATCAGCAACGTCCTAATCTGCACAACCCAAGTTCCCTTCACCACCGGCGGCGCTGAGTCACACGTTGCGGGACTGCGCGGCGCGTTGATAGAGGCGGGTTACAATGCGGAAGTGGTGGCCTTGCCATTCAAGTGGTACCCACCTTCGGAAATCATGCAGAGCGCGCTAGCCTGGCGTCTGCTCGACTTGAGCGAAGCCAATGGCAAGTCCATTGACCTTGTAATTGGCATGAAATTTCCCGCGTACCTGGTCGCACATGAACGCAAGGTGCTTTGGATCATGCACCAGTACCGCGCCGCTTATAACCTCTGGGACACGCCGTTCGACGATCTCTCGAATTACCCGGATGGCGCGCAGGTGCGTCAATGGATCCAACAGGCGGACAATCGTCTGATTCCGCTCGCGAAGAAAGTTTTTGCCAACTCAAAAACTGTCGCCGAGCGTCTGCGCCATTACAACCACATCGAGAGCGAGCCGCTTTATCATCCGCCGCCGCGCGCGGGCAGTTTGCGCTGTGGCGAGCAGGGCGACTACATTTTTTATCCCAGCCGCCTCGAGCCCCAGAAGCGGCAGGAACTTTTGATCGAGGCCGCGCAGCACTTGCGAACGCCGGTGAAAATTGTTCTAGCCGGCGGTTCTGCTGATCCAAAGCGCTATGAATCGTTGGTTAAGAAACACGGCGTTGCGGATCGCGTTTGCCTGCGTGGCTTTGTATCCGAGCCGGAGATGATTGACTTGTACGCAGACGCGCTCGGCATTTGCTATGTGCCGTTTGATGAAGACTACGGTTACGTCACGCTTGAGGGAATGCTCTCCGGAAAGCCGGTGGTAGTTGCGCGCGATGGCGGCGGCGCAACCGAATTCATTGAGCACGACAGCGAAGGCCTGATCGTCGAACCGGAACCACGCGCGATCGCCGCAACCCTCGACTCACTTTATTCCGATCGAGCGAGAGCGCGCGCAATGGGCCAACGCGGACGCGACAAACTGCTGGCAATGAATCTCTCCTGGGCCAACGTGGTCCAAAAACTGATTAGCGGCGCGGGCTGATCCAATACTTGTGGAACGAAATGCTGCATTTCGCTTCGCCCCGAAAGATCATTTTGATGGGCCTAATTTATAAACATTTGGTCGCTACGCGGCCAGGCATGGAGGACTCCGGTCCGCTCGCGGTTCTGCATGCAGCGGCCCGCTACTCTTCGATCGTCACCCGCTCCATCTTCACTTCCGATGTTGGCTTGTCGTTGCGGTCGGTTTGGCTGGTGGCAATTGCGTCCACGATATCGAGGCCATCGATTACGCGCCCAAAAATCGTGTAACTCGGCGGCAAAGGATAATCGGCATGCATGATGAAAAATTGCGAGCCGTTTGTGTTTGGCCCGGCGTTGGCCATCGCCACGATGCCTCTCTTGTAACCGCGCTGGTACACCGCCGACGAGGCATCAATCTCGTCGTTAAAGCGCCCGCCCCAAGCTGATTCGCCGCCCCGCCCAGTGCCGGTTGGATCGCCGCCCTGAATCATGAAGCCCTTGATCACACGATGAAAGATCACCCCATCGTAATAACCCTTCCCGGCGAGCGTAATAAAGTTTTCCGTAGTCTTAGGCGCGTCTGATTCGAACAGCTCGACGCGAATAGTGCCCTGGTTAGTTTGAATGGCGGCGGTGCGATTTGGCATCTTAGTCCTTTAAAAACCTCTTAGTTTGTTAGTATTGAACAACCAAGATACTTTGATTAGTTGTGGTTGTCACTGGCGCAGGCATTTGTTTGTTTCGCGGTGCAAGAGGATTGCTCCAACTGCCGCGAAAGCGCGCCCCAGCTAACAAGCATGCATTTAGAACCCGGTCAGAAAGGCCTTTAATCAATGAATGTTACGCACCTTGAATGCGCCTTATGCCACTTGGAACACGAGGCACGGCGGTTGCTCAATCTTTGTCGCGAATGCGGAAAACCGCTGCTGGTCCGTTATGACCTGAAGCAGGCGGGAAGAACGTTTACAAAGGAAGCATTAGTCGCGCGGCGCGCCGACTTGTGGCGCTATCGCGAAGTACTACCGGTCGAGAGCGACGAGAACATTGTTTCACTCGGCGAAGGCTGGACGCCGCTGCTGCAAGCGAAAAATTTAGGTGCACAAGTTGGAATCGATCAGCTCTACATCAAAGACGAGTCGCAGAATCCGACGCAGAGTTTCAAGGCTCGCGGCATGTCGGCGGCGGTCTCGATGGCAAAGGAACTCGGCGCGACAAAGCTTGCCGTGCCGTCAGCAGGCAATGCAGCAGGAGCGCTCGCTGCTTACGCCGCCCGTGCCGGCCTTGAGTGTTTCATCTTTATGCCCGATGACACCCCGCGCGCCAATGTGATTGAGTGTGAACAGACCGGGGCGCACGTGACGTTGATGGCGGGATTGATTACGGACTGTGGCGCGGAAGTGGCGCGGCGCAAAGACGCGGAAGGTTGGTTTGACGTTTCGACTTTGAAAGAACCTTATCGTGTTGAAGGCAAGAAGACATTGGGTTACGAACTGGCGGAACAATTCAATTGGGAACTGCCGGACCTAATCATTTATCCGACAGGTGGCGGCACAGGATTGATTGGCATGTGGAAAGCATTTGCTGAAATGGAGCAGTTGGGCTGGATCGATTCGCGCCGTCCGCGGATGGTGACGGTGCAGGCGAGTGGCTGCGCGCCAATCGTGCGCGCGTTTAAGACAGGAAATCGATTCGCGGACGAGTTTGCCGACGCAGCGACCGTGGCCTCGGGATTGCGGGTGCCAAAAGCCATCGGCGATTTTCTGATTCTCGACGCCCTGCGGGAATCAGGTGGAACGGCCGTCGCAGTGACCGATCATGAGCTGATCGCGGCGACGAAAGAGATTGGCGCTGCTGAAGGAATCTTCTGCGCGCCCGAAGGCGCAGCTTGTTTGCCGGCGTTGACAAAGTTGATCGACGCAGACCTGGTCAAACGAGACGAGCGGGTAGTCTTATTCAATACCGGCGCAGGTGTGAAATATCTGGAGGCGTTCAGTTGAAAAGGCTTTAGGGTAAGCCCACAAAAAAAGGATTCAGATGAGTGGGCTCAGGGTTGGGAAGGGCGGCTTGACCCCGCTCACGTTGAATGCCAAACAAGAGGCGGGGGTAAACCACCCTTCCTAACCTTAGAGTCAGGGCCGCTTGAATTTTTTCAGGTCGTTTAAGTAAGGAGTACGAAGTGAAGAAGTTGATTTTTGTATTTACGATTTTGATCACGCTGGCGGCCGCAGTCGCTGCGCAAACGCCGACTAACGCATGGATCGCTGAAACGGATCGCGCGAAGTTTGACGCGCTACGGCGCAGCGGTCTGGAAGCGCTCTACAATCTCGATTACGACAAGGCGCAAAAGGATTTCAAAGAGATAATACAGCTCTACCCGACTCACGCGGCCGGGCCGCAGCTGCTGGCGGCGCGCGTCTGGATCAAGACGCTTTACGAGTCGCGGCGGCTGCAATCGTCGCTGTACAACTCCGAAAGTTTCTATTCCAGCGGCGACGACAAAGTTGATCCGAAAGTTGTTAACGAGTTTCGTAGTTTGACGCGCGAAGCAAAGAGACTTTCCGAGGTGCGCCTGAAACAAAATCCCAAAGACATTGAAGTGCTTTATTGGCTGGGCGCGATCGAAGGTCTGAAGGCTTCTTTTGAAGAGGCGGTCGAGCGCCGTCACTTTGCGGCGCTAAAGGATGGCGACGATTCAGTTGACCATCATCGCGAGGTGCTGAAACTTGATCCGACTTTCATCGATGCCAGCTTGACCGCAGGGCTCTATGAATATGTCGTGGGATCGCTGCCGCTGCCAATAAAGGTTGTGGCCGGCGTCACGGGTGTTCGCGGCTCGAAGAAAAAGGGCTTAGCGTTGATTGAAAGTGTTGCGAAGAACGGCAACTGGGCCCGCGATGATGCCCGGACGCTCTTGATAGTTCTCTACACGCGCGAAAAACGCTATGCGGATGCGCTCGCAAATGCGCGCGAGCTGAGCGCCAAATATCCGCGCAATTATTTATTCCGTTTGGAAGCGGCGGATGCGCTGGTGGCCCAGGCTGAAGTTGAGAGAAAAGCGAAGAATACGGACGCCGCCGTTAAGGCCGAACGCGAGGCGTTTGCGACATTTGAAGATTTGCTGCACGACCGTTCGGTGCGAGAGACGGTTTCGCGGGCGCTTGATCTGGTCCATTTCAAGTATGGCGAAGTATTGCTAACCGCGAGCGAAGGCGAACGCGCCGCGCGCGAGTTTCTGGCGGCCACGCGCGTCGAACGTGCTGAACCGTCTTTAGTAACCATGGCCCACCTTTATGCGGCCCGCGCTTATGATCTGGCAGGAAAACGCGAAGACGCGTTGGCCCAGTATCGTGAAGTGCTGACGCGGCCGGATATCTATGCAGCGCACGACGAAGCAAAGAAGGGGCTCGCCAAGCCATACAAAACCGAAAGCGCTCTGTCAGAAGCACCCGCGTTAGATGGGGGATTCTGAGCTCTCAGCCACGGTTCAAACTGGAGTATTGATGAACAAAAATTTTGAGGATGCCAGGCGCGAACAGACAAGTATTCTCGCGCCTTTTGAACGGGCAGCATTGCGCGGATTGGCGCGACGCATGCCGCGCTGGGTCAACTCAGATCACCTGTCGCTGCTTGGGTTGGTGGCCATGTTTATGGCCGGCGTCTGCTACGCCGCGAGCGGGCGGAATCCCTTGATGTTGCACCTGGTGAACCTTTTCATTTTTCTTAACTGGTTTGGCGACAGTTTGGATGGGACGCTGGCACGATACCGGAACCGGCAACGACCGCGTTACGGTTTCTATCTCGACCACATCATCGATACCTTCGGCGCGCTGTTTTTCATTTTCGGGTTGGCGCTGTCAGGTTTTATGAGTGAGCGTGTGGCGGCAGCCCTGCTCATCGTGTTCCTGATGCTGGCAATCAACTCGTATCTGGCGGCTTACGCGCTGGGGATCTTCAAAATATCGCAATGGAAGCTTGGGCCAACTGAAATGCGTCTGGTCTTGATCATTGGCAACTTGTATCTGCTGCACAGTTCGCATACGCATCTGTTTGGCCACCGCTTTCTGCTTTTCGATGTCGGCGGAGTGGTCAGCATAATTGCTATGGCTACGATGCTGGTCTTCTCGTCTATCAAAAACACACACGCTCTTTACCAGTTAGAGCGCCTTCCCGAGCAGCCCTAACCGTTCAAAGAATGATTCAACAGAGAGAACCTCAGGGTGGGGAAGGGTTGCTTGCCCCCGCTTTGCTTGAACGGCATTCTACGAGCGGGGGGAAACCACCCTTCCTAACCTTGAGGTTTTCTTGCTTGAGTGCTTTCTCGATGCCTCTGAGGCGCTGTCGCAATTCTTGATCCTGCCAATGGTTCACTGGATAAAGTTTAATGTAGTCGGCGTGCTTGGCTTTGCGTTGCAGGTCGGCGCTCTCTTTGTGCTCACGCACACCTCGCACCCGATTAGTTATCTAACGGCGACGGCATTGGCCGTCGAACTGGCAACATTAAATAACTTTTTCTGGCATCAACTATGGACGTGGCGCGACCGGCCATCGTTGACGGTTGGTGAAACTCTACGCCGCCTGGCGAAATTCAACGTTACGACCGGGCTGGTTTCAATCGCAGGTAATCTGATTTTCATGAGCATTTTGGTAGGACGGTTGGGCGTCGCAATTGTGCTCGCGAACCTGATCAGCGTGCTCGCATGTTCGTTGCTGAATTTCATCCTGGCCGATCGTATTGCGTTTAATGTCGGCGACAGCTCTGCAGGTAAAGCAAACTGTTAGTTGGCAGCGGATCGTTGTCACCTAAACTTGAACGCCAGGCAACCGATGCCAACTAACAGTGTGCTTTACATCAGACGCTTGACGCGCCGAGCCAGCCCCAAGTACAAAGCTATGAATGCTGGATTCACAAACAGGCGGCGCGCCCAGGGCGGTTGAGACGTTCGACCTTGTGCGCCGCTTTGGCGATTTTGCCGCTGTAGACAATCTCAATCTCACGGTTCAGCGCGGCAGCTTCTTTGGATTCCTTGGCCCGAACGGCGCGGGCAAGTCCACCACAATCAAAATGCTGACAGGATTGTTGGCCCCGACCAGCGGTAGGATCCTTGTGCTTGGTCGTGACATCGCCGTCGAGCCGTTGGAAGTGAAGCGAAGAATTGGGGTGGTTCCTGAGGATCTGAACCTCTTCGAGCGATTGACTGGCGCCGAGATGCTTTCCTTTACCGCGCGCATGTATGGCTTGCAGAAAACAGAGATTGCCGAGCGGCTGCCCGAGCTGTTGGATTTGATGGAGCTGCGCAACGAGCCGAAGAAGTTGATCGTTGAGTATTCGCACGGCATGAAGAAAAAACTGTCATTAGCTTGCGCGTTGATTCATCGTCCTGAAATACTTTTTCTTGACGAGCCATTTGAAGGTATCGATGCGATCGCCTCGCGCACCTTGAAGGATTTGCTGTCGCGTTTGACCGCGCGAGGCCTAACTGTCTTTCTTACCTCGCACGTGCTGGAAATTGTTGAGCGCCTTTGCAGCGACATCGCAATCATCGCGCAAGGCAAACTGCTCGCTGCCGGCCCACTCGCCGAGCTGAAGAAAGGCGTTGGCTTGACCGAGGAAGGTCAACAAAAAGGCCCTGTCTCCCTGGAAGAATACTTTGTCGAAGTGGTCGGAGGCGCACCGGCAGCCGGCGAGGAAGAAGTTCTGCAGTGGTTAGGTTGAGTGCGCGGCATAGGCCGACAACAAAGGAGGAGAAAAACCTTGTCAGCTCAAACTCTTCGCATACTTGGCATACTCATGCTGGTGGCTGCGGCCGTTATCGCAATCCTAAATCTCAAACGCGTCGCCAACCTGGGAATGCTATGGCTTAACGCGCCGCTGCTGGTTATTGGCATCGCGCTGATCGTCGCCGCGCGACGGCGCAGCTGATCTATAAGCGAAGGAAGCGGACAATCGCAGAGAAGGAATGAACCCCGAGGGCGCGCGTTACGGCACTTCGATAATCAGCTCTCGTCCGAAAGTGAAGTTCGGTCGTTTGCGGCCCTTCAAATACTT
>JACCVY010000064.1 GCA_013697915.1 Blastocatellia bacterium
CTCGATCCGGACAAATCCATCTGGGAAGAAATATCAGGCGGAACGGATGTATTGATGCTTGGTAAGCGAGAAGTGAATTCGCGCGCTTACGTCGGCCGCTTTAATTTTTCCGGGTCGGATCAGCAAAAGAAAGTTGGCATGTTGTCTGGCGGCGAGCGCAATCGCGTGCATTTGGCAAAGATGTTGAAAGAAGGCGCGAATGTGCTTCTGCTCGATGAGCCGACAAATGATTTGGACGTTAACACATTGCGCGCGCTGGAAGAGGCGCTGGAAAACTTTGCCGGTTGCGCAGTGGTAATTTCGCATGACCGCTGGTTTCTGGATCGCATTGCGACGCACATGCTCGCCTTCGAGGGCGACAGCAAAGTGGTTTGGTTCGAAGGAAATTATTCCGAGTATGAAGCTGATCGCAAAGAGCGTCTGGGCGCAGCGGCGGAAACTCCGCACCGGATTAAATACCGGCAGTTGACCAGATAGAGATCATTTTCCATTTATCATTTCACATTTTTCATTCGCCATTGCAAACTCTTCGCATACCGGATGCCGCTCCGTTAGGAGCCGAATGTTTATAGCCCTAAGCCACCCATCAACTTCTTCGCTCCCTTAGGAGCGAAACGTTATTCCGCTCCTAAAGGAGCTCAGCTTCTATTCAAATCGTTCTTGAGTTATAAACATTTCGCGCCTAACGCAGCTTTCATCAACACGAATCAATTGTTCAAATCGTGTCCACAGATCCAGACGAGTTGAGGATAATTAGCAATGATCACAAAGCCTCTTTCCAAGTCGATACTGCTCGCGCTGACGTTTGGCGCTTTCCTGTTCAGCGCGCCATTAGGCGCCCAGGCGCAAACTCTACCTAACGAGACGCCGGACAAGTTCACCCCAACAAACGACGGCTTCGACCATGTTCGCCGTGAAGTCATGATCCCGATGCGTGACGGCGTAAAGCTGCACACGGTTATTCTGGTTCCCAAAGCAGCACATCGTGCTCCCATACTACTGACGCGCACGCCGTACAACGCCACCGATCTCACTAAACACATCAATAGTTCGCATCTGGGCCCGAGCTTGTATGGCTATGACAACGCTACCGACGTGGTTGTCGAGGGCGGCTACATTCGCGTGGTCCAGGACATTCGCGGCAAGTATGGCTCGGAAGGCGAATATGTAATGAACCGCCCGGTGCGTGGCCCGCTGAACTCAACGTCGGTCGATCATGCGACTGACACGTACGACACGATTGACTGGCTGGTCAAAAATATTCCGGAGACGAATGGCAAGGTCGGCATCCTCGGTATTTCCTACGACGGCTTTCTGCCCTTGATGGCGCTGATCAACCCGCATCCAGCGTTGAAAGTTTCAGTGCCGATGAACCCAATGGTGGATGGTTGGATGGGCGATGACTGGTTCCATCACGGCGCGTTCCGCCAGCTGGGCATGAGCTACATCTACGATCAGGAAGCAACGCGCGCGAACGATTTAAGGTGGTGGACCAGCCACTTCGACGATTACAACATGTTCATGGAGGCCGGTTCAGCCGGTGAGCTGGGACGCCGACGCGGACTTGAGCAGGTTGGCTTCTGGCGCAAGCTGCTCGAACACCCGAGCTATGACGTCTTCTGGCGCGAGCAAGCCGTGGACAAGTTGCTGGCAAAAGAGCCTTTGCAGGTGCCAGTGATGTTGGTGCACAGCCTCTGGGATCAGGAAGACATTTATGGCGACATCGCGGTCTATAAAGAGATCGAACCGAAGGACACAAACAACGACAAAGTGTTTCTGGTGATGGGCCCCTGGCATCACGGTCAGGAGATCAGGGAAGGCAGTGCGCTCGGCGCTATTAAATTTGGCAGCGATACCGCGCTGTATTTTCGTCGGGAAATCCTGCGCCCATTTCTGGATCATTACCTGAAGGACGACGCGCCCAGGATGAACACCGCGCCGGTGACGGCGTTTGAGACCGGCACGAACAATTGGCAGCGGCTCTCATCCTGGCCGGCCGGTTGCGAGAGTGGCTGTACGGTTAAGCCAACGCCTCTCTATCTTGACAGTGGGTTAAAGGCGAGCTTCGACGCGTCCAGGTCCGACAAACCGGGTTATGAGGAATACATCTCTGATCCATCCAAGCCCGTGCCCTTTCGTGCCCGGCCAATCGATGGAACAACCTGGCGCCAATGGCTGGTGGACGATCAGCGCGAGCAGTCCGGGCGTCCCGATGTTTTGGTCTTCACCTCGGATGTCTTAAAGGCGCCGGTGAAGATAAGTGGCGAACCGATCGCCAATTTGATCGCGTCGACCAGTGGCACCGACTCCGATTGGGTGGTCAAACTGATCGATCTCTATCCTGATGAAGTGGCGGGCCAGCCGAACCTGGGCGGCTATCAGTTGATGATTTCGGCTGACATCTTCCGCGGCCGTTATCGCGAGAGTCTCGAAACGGCTAAACCAATCGCCGCCGGCAAGCCTCTGCTCTATCGCTGGCCTTTGCCGACAGCCAACCACGTATTTCTGCCGGGCCACCGGATCATGGTTCAGATCCAATCAAGTTGGTTTCCGCTCTACGATCGTAATCCGCAAACGTTCGTCAAGAATATTTTTTGGGCCAAGCCGGGAGATTATCAAAAGGCCACGCAGAGAATTTATAACGCGCCGGGACAGGCCAGCTTTGTTGAGCTGCCGCTGGTGACGATGCGTTAGTGAAGGCTAGCCGCAGATTACGCCGATTAGACAGATCAATCAGGATAAACCGCGCCACCTTGCCCACCCACGCCTAATGCGTGCCGCTTTGTGCGAAGCAAATCGATCGGCTACTATCAAAGCGTTTTCAGGTGCACCAATGGATAATCATTTCAAGAGGGTTACGGACACAGAGGGGCTAGATGCTTTGATCGAAAGTTATCGGGAGCGGCCCCTGGTCATCTTCAAGCATAGTTTGGCGTGCCCTATAAGCTCCGGTGCTTACGATCAGATGGAGCAATACGAGGGGAGTGTGGCGTTAATTGAAATTCAGAATGCGCGCGGACTCTCCAGCGCGATCGAGAGTCGCTTTGGCGTGGCGCATGAATCACCGCAAGTAATTGTTTTGCGCAAGGGTCAGGTATTCTGGAGCGCTTCGCATTTCAAGATCACAGCGGAGGCCGTCGCCAAGGCAGTACGCGAGGCAGGGGAAACGGTATGATCGAGGCTGTCGAACGACGCGGGCCGGCAATTGAGCCGCGCGAGATCAAGCAGCAAGGCGACGCGGGCCTGCGCATTACCTGGGCCGATGATTGCGTTTGCGTCTACAGCGCCGCCGAGTTGCGCCGCCACTGTCCCTGCGCGCAATGTGTGAACGAATGGACCGGCCAGCGCGTGTTGCAACCGGAATCTGTTTCCGAGGAGTTAACCATCGCGGATCTTAATATTGTAGGAAGGTATGCGCTAAACTTTCGCTGGAGCGATGGACATGAAACGGGCATTTACAGTTTTCGCTATCTAAGGGAACTGGGCGAACGGTAAAAAACCGGGAACTGGAAACCGTGAACCGGGAATCAAAGACCAAAGACCAAAGACCAAAGACCTAAGACCTAAGATATGAACGAACAAGATTTTTTTAACGAAAAGCAGGAACTGAAAAAAGCAACCTTCAGTTGTCCTCACTGTCGTGAACGCACTGAATATGAAGTGCGCTGGCTTAAGCGCACGAAGAAGCAACAGCCCCCGCGCGGCGCTAACGAGCAGGATCGCGCGCGCTTTCAAAAGTCCCGCGACTACATGGTGCGCGTTGACGACATGCTTGCGTGTAAGAGCTGTCGCCGCCGCTTTGATATTCCCAGCTCGCAATCGGTTGTTTTCATTTAGGCGCAACCTCCTGTCGCAAAAATCTTTCTAATGACAGGCGGAAAGAGATCGCCGGCTAATTGCCGGGTAATGTCGGTGGCTGAAGCTCGCTAAACCCTCAACAGAAATGCACAAAAGGTAATTCTAAAATCTCAATCGCGTGGCCTGAACCTTGCTCTAACGACGGCCGAAAATAGGGCAAGGGTGTATTTATGATCGAAACACAAGAGTTCGCCGGCGCACATAAAACCAATAATTCATTTCTTTCTCCGCTGGAGCGGCGACTGGCTCCGATTGTGATACCGCGGATCCCAGGGTGGATCGAGACTCAGCACCTGACGATGCTGACCTTGGTTTGGTCACTGCTGATCGTGCTGTTCAGTGCTTTGGCGGCCGGGAATATTCGCTGGCTCTGGTTGGTGTCGCTGATGATATTCCTGCAATGGGTGACTGATCACTATGACGGCAAGGTCGGCAAGTATCGCAACACGGGACTCGTGCGCTGGGGTTATTACATGGACCACCTGCTGGACTATGTTTTCTTGTGCTCGATCCTGCTCGGCTATGCCTTCATCTTGCCTGAGGGTTCGCGGTTTCAACTGCTGTTGATGTTGGCGCTTTTTGCGGCTTTCGACTTCAGCACGTTTCTGGCTTTCGCTGCTACCGACAAACTTAAAATCAGTTATCTAAAGTTTGGGCCCACGGAATTTCGCCTGGCACTGATTGTCGTCAACGCGTTGCTGATTAACTTTGGCACGAAACATATGATTGGCGGATTGAAGTGGGTCAATGCGGGCGCCGCGGTGGGCTTGTGCGCGTTGGTTTACACTACGCAAAAAAAGATCTGGCAGCTTGATATGGCGAGCCGTAGACAGAATGCAATAATCAAAACTGAGTTAAAGTTAGAAAAGCCATACACGCCGGTTGAAGAATGTACTTTTTGAAGTCGAACCAGCGGCTTGGCGGATCGCACGCACTCCGAAGCGCTGGGCATCAATGGCAGCGTTCGACTTAAAGTGGCCGATCTGCCAGAGTATGGCTTGAATTTTGCTGGTGGTACTGCAAGCCGATGAAGTAGTGACCGTTCCTGATAGGCAAAGCACGAATTTTGGGAACTCTCTTCGGAAAAGATCGTTTTAATTGAAACAGCAGTTATCAAAGGAATATCGAAGGAATATCAGAGGTTAGTGGAAATGTCCGAGAAAAAGACCATTCGCATAGTAAAAAAAGAGGACCGTACTCGTCGCCCCAAGGCGGCTCCCAGGAAGAACGTGCCGCGCGACACGGCGCGTGAAATCGTCCAGACAGTAACCAATTGGGTTAATGAAGTTCAGCAGAAACGCGCTGTTGAAACCACTCGCGCTATAAAATTGCTCCTGCCCAACACTCCGCGAACCAGCGAAACCTAGGCGGCCAGCCGGTCTCACTCAATCAGCTATCGAGTAAAGATCATCTTATTAGCACCGCCGGTTTAGCGCGATGGTTTTCGCCCGCGGAGATCGATCCGAACCGTTCAAGTTCATATCGTGTGGTCCTAAGACGTACGCCGAAGGCGTTGGATAACTTAGCCCGGCGTAGCACGCCGGGTTAAAGACCACACACGTTCATACCCTGAAAGGGTTAAACAAACCACGTGCGTAGAATTGTGAAAACGATTGGGCCAACAACCGTATTGAACCCTTTCAGGGTTTGAAGATTTCGGGAGTTGTGACCCCAGGGTAGCGCGCAACCCGCAACCCTGGGCTAAGTTATCGAACCCCTTCGGCGTAGCGGCCGTGCCACCGCTAGGGAACGGTTCTACTCAGTTCGGCGGCACAGCACCGGGCTAAAGCCGTGTTAATGACAAAGAGTCGCTGTCCGGTTGCCGTACCAAAACATTGACAGTGCCTGCCCACGGGGATAGCATGCGCGCAAATAGCGAACAAATCTTCACCACGAGGAAGCGGCTATATGCCGAAGAAAACTTCTCGAAAGCGAAAGTCCAGGCAAACAGCGGGAGTGATTTTTGAGAGTATTAGAAAACCTCTTGCTCCCCCGGGGCATCCGCTGAACCATGCCAAGCCGGAAGAGAAGGCAAGACCGGCCGGCCGGAAAGCAAAACACAAACAGAAACTCGATTTGATTGTTGACGAGGATGCAAGTTAGATCCGCTGATTGAGGCGAGCATTGCCCGCCAAAGTTTTCTCAGATATGACAACATCAGGTGGGCAGCCGGATCCAGGCGTTTCCGCCGCATTCATTTCTCAGGCACGCTACCTTTTGCGTGAAGAGTATCTGCCGAAGATTGAGCGCTGCCTTGAGCAGTTAACAGATGAGCAGATCTGGTGGCGCGCTAATGACAAATCTAACAGTATTGGAAATCTCATACTGCACATCTCGGGCAATGGGCGGCAGTGGATTGTTTGCGGCCTGGGCGCTGAACCTGATGACCGCAAGCGCGATGCGGAGTTTGCCGAAAGGCGCCTCGTCCCGCGCGATGAATTACGCGCCCACCTCAAAAAAGCCGTCAGCGATATCGATCGAACGCTTGAGAGTTTCAATGCTGAACAGCTGCTCGAACAGTTTCAGATTCAGGGAACGATGACCACGGCGCTAGCGGCGATACTTCACGTGACCGAACACTTCTCGATGCACACGGGCCAAATACTTTACATAACGAAGCAACTAACCGCACACGATCTACACTTCTATGATTTGTAAGGACGCGCGGCGTCGCAGCACTCTGCGCCGGTGGAAACTGGACAATGGCAGCGAGCAAGATTATGGACTCGCGTGGGAGTCGAAATCGTTCTGATAAGGTATTATCGAACCTGGCTGCACCCTCCATTCCCAGCAGTGAACTTGGACCAGAGCCTTGCTGCTAACGGGTTCTGTTTCTGACTTTTGATTGAAGCTATGGAAATCAAACTTGCTTCCGGCCATTTCTATGGAGAGACCCAAGCTAGTCGAGTGGTCGCTGGCTTTCGATTGATGGAAACCGCATACCCTTCGGGCATTAAGCTCCCGAAGCATTCTCACGAACGCGCCTGTTTTTCCCTGATGCTTCAGGGTGCACTCACCGAGAAGTACAGAACGCGAAGCTTGGAGTGGTCCGCGCGAGTCGTCGGCTTTAATCCTGCTAACGAGGAACATTCAAATGTTATCCACGAGGAGGGAGCGCGTTTCTTTATTGTGGAGATCGACCCCGACTTGGCCAAGCGGGCTCGCGAGCATTCGCTCCCGCTTGATAGGTCAGTGGTTTTTCACGAAGGACTTGTGAATTGGCTTGGCTTTAGGCTTTATCGCGAAGCTCAACAGTCGGACGAAGTTTCATCGTTGGCAATCGAGGGGCTGGCACTCGAAATGATTGCCGAGATGTCGCGAAGCAATACAAAGTTCGGCGAAAGTAGTTCTCCATACTGGCTACGGCAAGCGCGGGATCTTATTCAGGCGCAGTTTGCCGAGTCTCTTAATGTTTCCTCGATTGCTGGAACAGTGGGCGTGCATCCGGTTCATCTCGCCAGAACGTTTCGTCGTAAATACGGTTCTACCATTGGAGATTATGTTCGCCAGCTTCGACTTGGACTAGCCTGCCGCGAGATCTCCTCAACGGATCTTCCCTTCGCTGAGATAGCCGCGAAAGCTGGCTTTTATGATCAAGGTCACCTTTCACGACTCTTCAAGCGCTTCAGTGGAATGACTCCTGGGCAGTATCGTTCTCTATCCCGCCGGCGCTAATCGAGTATCAAGGAAGTCGTCGTGACAGTGATGTTAGGAATGGTGTCGAGGGTGGGAGTCGAACACCCTCTTACGAGGAACGGATTTTAAGCCCCGTGCACCCGGTCCTACCTAATCCCACCAAGTCATACAAGCCAATATTTAGCTGTCTAGCGGTCGTCAAAGTACCGCTTGGGCTGGCTTGGCATCACTACATGGTGCCACTACCTAAAAGACAGCGTCAGGTTAACGGCGTATAAATAGACTCTTAGCGTCCAATACATACCACACACAACTGGCTATCCTTCTTGCTACTCACCACTTAATAGGCTCTGTTTACGGTGAAAGGGGATTCCAATGCCGAGATGGTTAGTGATCCTGGGTATCTTCGTCCTCTTATCTGGAGGGAAAAGCGCGGCGCAACCTGCCGAAACGAAGCTCGACCCAAATATTTACGATAACTATCTCGGAACTTATGAGCTTTCATCTGGTGAACTGCTTGTAATTGGTCGTTCCCAGCGAGTTCTTTATTTCTACGAGCCGTCAACAGGTTTAGCGCGCGGCCTCGACCACGCCCCGTCGTCAACACCGGCACTGAAATGGTTTGCCGGACCGTCGTTTCAGATCTTCTCGCCGGTCCAATTCGAAATAGAGTTCATTCGGAAGGGCGGCATGATTGCTGGCCTTGTGTTATTAAAGCCGGGGGTCGCAACCCAGACGGCTAAGAAAGTCCCCTTCTATCGGGAAGAAAAGGTTAGTTTTCGCAGCGGTGATGCCATCCTGTCGGGCACACTTCTAATACCTTCTACGAAAGGGCCGCATCCGGCAGTGGTCTGTGTTCATGGCTCTGGGGAACAGGACCGCAACGGATTTGGATCGATCATACGTTTTGTTGCCGATCATTTTGCGCGACACGGAATCGCCACCCTTATCTACGACAAACGCGGTGTGGGAGGGTCGACTGGCAACTGGGCCAATCAAACCTTAGACGACTTAGCTACAGACGCGCTGGCAGGCTTCAGAATGCTGCAGAATCGGAGTGACATTAATCGAAAGCAGATTGGTCTGTGGGGCAGTAGTCAGGCTGGTTGGATTATGCCGAAAATGGCTGCACAGACAAACGAGATCGCTTTCATCATATCAGTCTCCGGCGCTGGCGCCGGTATATCGGTAGGCGACCAGGTGTTGTACAACCTGGAAGTCGATTTGCACAACGCAGGCTTCTCGCCAGACGAGATTGCCGAATGGAAGCAAGCATACCGCCTTCTTTATAAGATCGTGCAGACTGGCGAGGGCACAGATACAAGTCAACTCGAAGAGCTGGTGCGCAAACTGCAGCAGAACCCGAAGCTAAGTGATGCCATCCGGGTAAACTGGTTTCTGGCGCGTTCCAATCCGAAAATCGACTGGAAAAAGCGCGACCAGTGGTTCTTTCTTTATGATCCTAACTTTGATGCGCTTCCCCTATGGCGGCAATATACCGGTCCTGTCCTGGGAATCTTTGGCGAATTGGACGGGCTGGCTCCGGTGAGCGAAGTCGTCCCAATTTTTGCCAAGATTCTCGCATCCCGTAAAAACACCGACTTCACGATCGCGGTATTCCCGAAAGCCCATCACATACTGATGGAGATGGAAACTGATACTCCTAATGACAACGAACTGCCGCGTTTGAAGAGGTATGTCCCGGGGTACTTCGACACCATGAGCGAGTGGCTTAGCAGGCACGTAACTATCAATATCGATAACAGTCAAAAAACTCTAAAGAGGTAACCATGATGCGTTTTGTCTTACTGGCGGTATTGATCTGCTCGATTTCAACCTCAACTATTTCACAGGCACTCTCCCCGTCAGCGATTGATAAGAGTAACGAAAAGTCGTTGACAGCCAAGGTCGATCAACTATTCAAGAAGTGGGACCAGCCAGACTCGCCCGGTTGCGCACTGGGCGTCATCCGCGACGGCGAGTTTGTTTACAAACATGGCTACGGTATGGCTGATTTGGATCACAGTATTCCGATTAATGCGAAATCGGTCTTCTATGTTGGTTCGATGTCAAAACAGTTCACCGCGATGAGCGTTGCCTTGCTTGCAAGGCAAGGAAAACTTTCCCTCGATGATGACATCCGAAAGTACCTGCCAGAGATGCCTCGATATGAAATCCCCATAACCATTCAGCATCTGGTACATCACACCAGCGGACTTCGTGATTTTATCGTCTTAAAGTATTTGGCTGGATTTCCCACCAACGGAGTGAATAGAGAAGATGAGAATTATGAGACCATGGCTCGCACTGACAACGATGAAGTTTTCGAGCTAATTGTGCACCAGAAGGAAATCAAGTTTACCCCTGGCACTGAACACGACTACTGCAACTCCAACTATATTCTGCTGGCCGAAATCGTCAAGCGAGCTAGCGGCCAATCGTTGTCGCAATTTGCGGAGGAGAATATCTTCAAGCCGCTCGGAATGATCAACACGCACTATTACGACGATCTGAATGTGGTCATAGGAAACCGCGTCCTGGGCTATTCTCCGCGCGAGGGTGGCGGCTTCATTCCGGTGACGACAAACAACGGCACAGTCGGTCCCGCCGGTGTGCTCACTACCGTCGACGATCTGCTTTTATGGGATCGCAACTTCTACCACAACAAAGTGGGCAGAGAAGGACAGGACTTGATCGACTTAGTCCTAACTCCGGGCACTCTTCACGACGGTAGTAAGCTGCAGTATGCCTTTGGGCTCTACAATTACAAGTACAAAGGGCTGGATGCGGTTGGACATGACGGCGGTTTTTTTGGCTTCAAGACATCGATGGGTCGTTTTCCGCAGGAAAGATTTACTGTCATTTGCTTATGCAATTCCAAGAACATTCCGATGGACGTGCTTGCGGATGAAGTTGCGGACGTCTATTTGGCTGATCGATTCAAGCCAACCACTTCCGCGCCGATAGTCGCCAAGCAGAATCCTATCCATTTGACTAAGGAAGAGCTAGCAAGATTTGTCGGCATTTATTGGAATCCGGTGACCGAAGGGCTCTGGATGTTATCTCTGAAAGACGGGAAGCTCGTCGATCCTGGAGGCGGCGGCTCGACCTTGGTACCGCTCGATAAGAATCGTTTTCAAGTTGCCGGTCAGAACGTTGAGTTGACGTTTGAGACCCCGAGCGGCAGCGCACATCCTACTCGCATGATTAAGAAGACTGGCAGCGGTAAGCCGCAGGTGTACCTGGCTGTTGAAGCGGTAGCGCCCAAACCGACTCAGCTGACGGAATACGCGGGCCAGTATTACAGCGGTGAAATAGACGCGACCTATCTATTTACTATTCAAGCAGGAAAACTAGCCTTGCAGCGTCGCAAAGGCAATAGTGTCTTGCTTACACCAACCTTCGCCGATAACTTTTGGAATGATCAATTCGGGTATCTCAGATTCACTCGAGACCAGCATCGCAAGGTCAATGGCTTATTGCTAACTGGCGGCTGGATTCGGAGACTGAGATTCAAGAAAATTTGATCTGATGCGGTACTAACTGACCTGGTTGGATAACTTCAAAGCGTCTCTTGGTTTAAGTTTACCTGTCAGTCTGCGACAAGGCTCTCGAATACCTCACCGCTGAGCCGGAAGATCAAAAACTCATTCAAAGGAACGGCACCTAATCCCTTGTAAAATCGGGCAGCGCTCTTATTCTTCTTCAGTGAGCACCACTGCACCCGCCCACAACCTCGCTCCATTGCCAGCCTCGCAAGATGTTTCAACATTCGCAAGCCGATACCCTTGCCGCGCATTTCGGGCCGTACATACAAATCCTCCAGATGTATTCCGGGTTGGCCAGCAAATGACGAGAAGTCAGGAAAGAAGAGCGCGTAGCTAACGGGTCTGGAGTCATAGTAGCCAATAATTACTTCTGCTTGTGCCTGCTCGCCAAATAAATAATGCAAGAGATTGCCTTCATCCGTGGTCACCTGAGATGACAAGGACTCCTCATGCGCCAACTCCTTAATGAAGGCCAGGATCAATCCGACGTCTTTATCAGTAGCTAATTCTATTTTGAAGGCATCTAGCTCCATGTCCACCCCAGATTAGGTTACAATCGCAGTTCTCGTCTTGGACGTGGGTAACTCTCTTTAGATAGAATCAACGTGAGCGGCATCCTTTTTGGCGTACCAAAGCTTATGTAACTGTGAATCTCGTGATCTCTTTCCTCAGCAACGATGAGTTTGCCAGCGCTGGAAAGGGCAGCAAGATCCGCGTATGTTCGAGGAATCTGGTAAGCCGCGGAGCGCAATTGCCTTGGCGTGCCAAGTCGCAATGAGAAGCCGTCAAAAAGCCGTCAACGATTTTTTCGCGAGTCGGCAAACAAAAGAAAGGGAAGCGGTTGTTAGCTCGCTTCCCGTTGCGATGCACACCGGCCAAATCATTCTGCTGGCAAAGATGCTGGCGGATGTAGATTTCGTCTTCTACGATTTTGCGACGGGCAAACCTGTTCACACCTGGAATCAGCCAAAAAAGTGAGCCTCCAGTTAAAACCGAGACTCGCTCAAGTTTGAACTTCTATCCGCAGATTACACAGACTTTGTGTCCGATAAACTTTAGGAAGCTCGGATCAAGCTCTTCGACGCTACGCGTCGAAGATGACGTCCAAATCAAGCGGACATGATCAGAAGTTCTTTTAGTTTGTCGAGGTCACGACAAGCTAAAGCTTATCGGACATCAAGACATTCTCCTCTCATCTTTCAAAAGTTTCCGTTTCATGCTTAATATATTGTTCGTTAATTAAAGAGACCGGCGAAATGCCTGTCCTACTGGAGGTCATTACTGAATGACATATGTGGTTGCTGAACCTTGCGTGAAC
>JACCVY010000073.1 GCA_013697915.1 Blastocatellia bacterium
CTGGCTCGCGGACGGGCTGTCAGCACCAAGGTGGTAACGTTCTATTGCGCCTCGAGCTAATACATTTCCAGGTTGCTCATTCTGCACCTAGAAACTTGCATGCTTCAACATACAAGGTGGTACTGACTCCCTGGCGTCGCAAGCAGCACGTCATCGGCGATCATAGGGTTGCTAGTCAAGCTGCATCGGCTACGAACGAGGCGCTTTGGCTTGACACAGCTGCACTCCCTCACCGATACATAGAAAGCAATCCCCCAATTCAGAGAACGGTCCCCAGAATCGACAATGAATCCTTTCTTCCTTTGCAAAACTTTCTGCGCCCTTAGGTTCTCAATTTCTCTGTTAACCTTTTGCGTGCTGCTGCTCGTTTCACCTGGCGCGTTTGCGCAAAAACCTCCGCAAATACTTCACAATCCTACTTCCGGCGATGCGGTACCCAAGCTTTTATTGCTGCGCATTGTGCAGGCTGAGGACGAACGCCGCTGGGACAAGGATTTGCGGGATTTGTTTCGCGCTCGCAACGCGAATGTGCGTAGCCGCGCCGCGCTTGCGGCGGGAAGAATCGGCAACGAAGCAGCAGTTGCTGACTTAGTTGAACTCCTGCGCCATGATGATGAAGGGGACGTGCGTGTAATGGCGGCGTTTGCCCTCGGTGAAATTGAATTACCATTAGGAGCCGACGCGCTGCTGGCGGCTTTCAATGAAAATGGTGAGCTGCTGCGGGCGCGGGCCCTGGAAGCGCTGGGAAAAATAGCGGCCGCTTTGCCAAAGGAACGGGAAGCCCACGGTAAAGAACTAAGTGCGGCAATTCTCGCTGAACTAACTCATGTAGCGCACGCTCGTGGGGCGCCGGGTCGTTTAACGATGCTGCTCGGTATTACTGCGATATTGCGCGCCAAGCAGGCAAATGCGGGCCCGCTCCTGGCCGAGTTTCTTGACCTGCCCGACCCGCGCATTCGCGCCGATGCAGCGAACGCCCTGTCGCGCTTGAAACTGAAAGATGGAAACGAGCAACTGCGCAAACTGCTGATAAGTGATCCCGATCCGATCGTGCGCGCGAATGCCGCGCGCGTGCTCGGCGCGACGGAAGATAAAACTTCATTTGGTCAGTTGCTTGATCGCGCAGTCAACGACAAAGAATTGCGCGTACGCGTGAGTGCGATACGTGCGCTGACGACGCTCAAGGACGTGCGCGCGGTTGATTCTTTACTTCGACGAGGAGTCGTTCTTGCGGAAAACGACCTTTCCAGGCACGGCAGCGATTCCGGTGAAACATTGGAAATCGCAACTGCGTTGGGTCGCATCTTGCAAGGAAGCCAAAACCCCAGGGCGCTGGAGTGGTTGCACTCGACGCGCAATGGATTTGGCCATACTGTTCTTGAAGTTGATGTTGCGCTGGTGCGTATCTCGCCGGATAAGTACATCGATGAGCTGGGTAGCGGTACAACAGGTAAACAGAAGGTGCAGACAGCGGTATTGGTGAATTGGCGTGCCGCATCAAGCCTCGCCCAGGGCTTGGGCGAAATCGCCACACTTGCAGCGGCTTCAAAAGATGCAAAGCTACCAACAATTCGCGCTGAGGAACTTCTCCGCGCGATGCTCGATTATCGCAACTCCGGCCTGACCATCAACACGCTTGTCGCAGTTCATTCCGAGTATGCAATTCCTGATGTGCTTCGCGCGTTTGCTGCATTCAAACCGAATGATCTCGCGCAAGTTCTGCGAAACCATCTAAAAGAGTCTGACGTCATCATACGCGGCACAGCGGCCGATTTGTTGGGTGAACTTCCCCCTGATGAAACAAATTCGCGTGCGCTGATCGACGCTTTGCCCGTTGCCTTTGCTGACAAGGAACTCAACGATGCGGCGCTTTCAATTCTCGACGCCCTTGCCAAACAGAAAACCCCCAAAGCCAACGAGGCAATCAAGACTGCGCTTGAAGCCAACGATCATCTCATTCGGCGTCGCGCGGTGGCGCTGCTAAAAGCCAACGGCGTGGGCGACTTCTCCGCACGCATCGGCACCGTGCAAACCCGCAACACTGCAAAAGATTACGAGCGCGCGATCAGCCGCATAGGCAAACAAGTGCGCGCGGTTGTCACGACTTCGCGCGGCTCGTTCACAATTGAATTTCTTCCGGAAGACGCGCCATTGACTGTCGACAATTTCGTTCAACTCGCCAAGCGAAACTACTTCAACGGCTTTACAGTTCATCGCGTCGTTCCCAACTTCGTTATTCAGGATGGCGATCCGCGCGGCGATGGCAATGGCGGTCCCGGCTATCAGATTCGCTGCGAGATAAACGAAGTGCCGTATGAACGCGGCGCAGTCGGGATGGCCTTATCCGGGAAAGATACCGGCGGCTCGCAGTGGTTCGTGACGCATTCGCCGCAACCGCATCTGGACGGAGGCTATACCGTCTTCGGCAACGTCATTTCGGGGATGGATGTTGTCGACAACATTGTCCGGGGCGAAGTCATTCGCTCCATTGCCGTAACTGAAAGAAAGATCCCAGCCAATCGGAAACAATGATTGGCTGCTCGAATTAGAAAGTGAAGCAAGTTCGTATCAAATTCGGGTTCGCGGCTACCTTATTCCTTCCGTGCTTGCTGTTCGCCGGCGCCGCACTGCCACAAACTCCGACCGTTGAACGCAAACTTCTCAATCACCATTATCAGATTCAGCTAAAACTCGATTTCGCTACGCGCTCGTACAGCGGCTGGGAAAGTGTGCGCTGGATGAATCGTGACGATCACTCCGCTTCAGTTGTCTACTTTCATCTCTATTCCAATCTGCGCGTGACTAATAATGCGCCGCCATCCGCGACCGGACCGGCTTTTGTCGAAGACGACGAGCCGCGAATTGAGATTACTGAAGTGCGCTCGGCCCCTGGCGGACCGATGCTGAATTATTCACTGGAAGAACAGAGCACGGTGCTGCGGGTGAATCTCCGCGAACCGGTTGCCGCCGGTGCATCAACGGAAATTTTCATCGGCTTCAAAGGCACTGTTCCGGAAATTGATGCCGAGGAAACCGGATTGACAACGCACGTGGTGAAGCAGGTAAGCGCGGCATTGCGCGCTGAGCGCGAAGTCCGGCGCGCGCGCGATCTTAACTTTCGCTGTCGCGGCGTGATGCTGCTCGGTACTGCTTATCCAGTCCTGGCGGTGCATGACGGCGCCGATTGGCAGCGCAAAGTCGATCCCGGCATCGGTGACATCATCTTCAATGAAGCTGCGGACTACGACGTGTCCATCCAGGCAACGCCCGGAATTGCTCTTTTTACTTCCGGCAGTGAAACAGATGGTAAGTCGAACAGCGAAACTGCATTCTCAGGAAAAGCGTTGCGCGACTTTGCCATACTTGCTGGTCCTAATCTGCGTTTTGAGCAGCAGGAGGTCGGCGATATCACCTTGCGTTCCATCTTTCTTCCCGAACACGAGCGCATCGGCAAACGCGTGCTGGCAAACGCCGGCGAGGCTTTGCGCATCTTCCGTTCCAGATTTGGCCCGCTGCCATTGAAGACGATCAGTGTTGCCGAAGCACCGCTGGTTGCGGGCCTGGGAAGCACCGAGTTCGCGGGCCTGGATGTGATCGCCAGCGCCTTCTATGTCGACTTCGATTCGCCGAGCGTGCGCAACCTGCCGGAAATCATTCGCGAGCAACGCCCGGCAGTCGAGCAGAGTTTGGAATGGAGTGTTGCTCATTTGATCAGCCACCAATGGTGGGGCGGTGTGGTCGGCAACAACCCGGCGCGCGAGCCGGTGTTGGATGAATCAATGGCCAGTTGGTCGGCGCTGCTTTACTTCCGCGAGGTCTATGGAGAACAAAAAGCTGCGGCCGTGCTCGAGGACCAACTGCGCGGCGTCTATCGTTTGTATCGCACGTTCGGCGGCGCTGACATGAATGCTGATCGACCGTCGCGAGATTATCAGAATAGTTTTCAATACTCTGCCGTGGTCACGGCAAAAGGCGCTCTGATGTTTGTGCAGTTGCAGCACCTGCTGGGCGAAGAGAAATTACTCAAAGCCTTAAGAAACTACTACCAGGCCAAGCAGGGCGAAATTGCCGAGCTCGATGACTTGCGCGGCGCGATCATGGCGGAAACTTCGGTCGAACAAAGACGAGCCGTAGCGCGTACTCTTACTCGCTGGCTTTCCAGCAAGCGTGGGGACGAAGATATTTCGCGACCAGATCAGGAACTGGCAAACTCTTTGGGGCTGCCGGCGAAAGCAAATGCACAGCACGGGAACGATCGTAACGCCCTAAGTGCCTTTGCTCGCGTCGGCAAATTCTTTTGGCAACAGATGACGCGGATACGTTAGTCATTGTGCTTTGGACTTTTGCGGCTTTGCCGCCTTCCGTGCGGAAAGGCTCTGCCTTTCCGGGTATTGGTTTGGATGTCTTGAGGCTATGCCTCAAAATCGAGGCGTAGCCTCATTACAATATTGGTTGTGACGGAAAGCCATAGGCTTTCCGCACGGAAGGCGGCAAAGCCGCGGCTCCCAGATACACTTCTTTACAAAATGGAACAATTCAAAACAGCGGAACGGTCAATGGAACGGGCCGACAGTTTAGTAACTATCGATGAAAGTCTCGAACGGCTTGCCTGGTTGATGGATGATCTGATCCGCATACCGGGTTTGGGGTGGCGCTTTGGCCTGGACGCACTTGTGGGTTTGATTCCGGGATTTGGTGATACAGCCACGTCGCTTGCTTCATTCTACATTCTGGCCTCGGCCGTTCGTTATCGCGTTCCCAAAATTACTTTGCTGCGCATGGGCCTGAACATCGGCATCGATTACCTGGTCGGCTCGTTACCGCTGGTTGGTGATCTTTTCGATGCCTGGTGGAAATCAAATCAAAAAAACATAGCGTTAGTCCGCAAGCGCGCAACCGTTTCCGCAAAGGACGCGCGCAGCGGAAAACTCAGCGACTGGTTGTTTGTGGGTGTGATAATTCTCGTGCTGGCGGGTTTGGCGTTGGCGGCGGCTGCCGTCAGCGTTTATCTGGTCGTGATTCTTTTTCAGCAACTGTCGCGAGCGCTGGGTTGAGGTTACGACGCCGCGGCTTCCGAAGTCTGGGCCGGCACCCGATCGAGCGTGGCCTTGAGTAGATCCAAACCGCGCTCGCCCGCGGCAAATCCACGCAACTTTCCCTCACGATAGCGACCGGATGCCGGCATTCAAGAATGCAGTAAGGTGGCTTGGCTCTTTTAATGACGGCAGATCAAGGTTTCGTGCGCGCTTAGTCAGATCGAGTCTAGCATCCCGTCGCTACTGCTCGCGGTTCTGCATCCTCCTTGCACACAATTGTTGGGGTGCGAATTACGAAAGAGTTGGGTGATTCAAGGCGTAATCGACAATGGTGTTTACGTAGCTTGAAAACGATGGGCAGGCCACGCCGTGAGACGTCAGTAACAGGCGCGCTTCCGCCGTGTCATAATTTTGCTTGAGGAAAAAGTAAGGCACGCCGTGATGGGGCAAGCCGCTGAGGGCCGGCGAGGGCGGTAGCATCAGCGAAGATTCCACCAGCCGCGCGGGCACTGTTATGCGCGCTTCCTTGCCAACCAGGCGTCGCGCGATCAGGTTAAAGAGTTCTCGGGTCGTTAGTGGATTGGGATCGGCAAGTTGTAACGTCGTTCCAATTGCGTTTGCATCCGTGGCCAGCGCCGACATTGCAGCAACCACAAAATCGACCGGCACCAGATTCAAGCTGACATCATCATTGCCGATGTTGAAATTTGAAAGTAGCGAGGGCCACTTGAGCAGGTAATTGATCAAATAATAAATGCCGTCGTATTTGGCTGTCTCACCGGTGCGGGAGTCGCCACACACAACCGAAGGCCGGTGAATGGTAATCGGCAGTTGTGATTTGAGATCCTCCACTTCGATCTCTGCCAGATACTTGGTCTCTTCGTAATAGTTGCGAAAGCCCGCCTCATGCCGCAGCTCTTTTTCGAATATGCGGCCGGTGCGTTTACCCGCGACATAACAAGTCGATACGTAATGATAATGGCGCAACGCGGGGAGCGACTGCGCGAACTGATTAACGTTGCGCGTGCCACCGACGTTGATACGCATCGCCAGATCCTGCTGCACGGCCAGGTCGTAAATCGCTGCGAGATGGAACAAAACGGTTGATTCAGAACGCGCGCGCTCGAGATCGTTCTTAGTCAGACCCAACTCCGGCTCGGTAATATCGCCCGGCAGAATCTCAAAATTGGAACGGGGGGTCCTGGATTGCTGCGCGACGAGTTCCAATTCCCGGCCGGCTTGAGCAATAAATGCAGGTTGCACCAGGAGCAGAAACCGGTCGCCGCTCTCGGCGAGGCGTCGCACCAGGCGGCTCGCGATGAAGCCCGGAAAGCCGGTTATGAAAAATGTTTCGTTAGCCATCTTCGTGCTTAGATTACCCGGAGCGCCGGCAAGCCGCCCGAAACTCCAAAATTGTTACGCGTAAACTTCGCTCACCGCCACGCCGCCCGAGTATAATCATGTTATCTATTCTTTATCTCAAGAACAAAGTAGTAAGATTTGAACAGCGGAGACGGCAAGAGAGAAATCAAGAAGCGATGAACGAAGACGTTTATGAAGATGATGCTTCGCCGGCAGCGAAGTACAAGGCCCGGCAGCTTTTCCACGAAGCTTATCAGGAGCAGCTCGCCGAGAATTTCGAAGAGGCAATTGAGCTTTACAAACGCTCAATTGAAACGTATCCGACTGCCGAAGCGCACACCTTTCTGGGCTGGGTTTACAGTTTTCAAAACCGCTACGACGAAGCGATTGAGGAATGCCTGGAAGCAATTCGCGTCGACGAGACGCTGGGTAATCCTTACAACGATATCGGCAGCTATCTCTTAGCCAAGGGCGATGCTTACAGCAGCGTGCGCTGGTTCAAACGCGCGCTCTACGCGCCGCGTTATCAATCCTATGCCTTCCCCCACTTCAATCTGGGCCGCACTTACGAGGCACGCAAAAAATACCTCGACGCGGCGCGACACTACGGCAAAGCACTCGAACAACAACCCGGCTTCAGCGAAGCAGCCAGCGGACTCCATCGCATGCAGGCGCTGCTGAACTAATCCTTAGCGCTGTTTTTCTAAATTAATCAGAAGTCTAAACGCGGCTTCGCCAAACGCGGTCGTGACGGGCGGCGTGAACCACGGCCGCAATAATGACCAGCCGATCTTCTGCGACTACTTCATAAATCACGCGATAGGGGAATCTTTTTGGATAGCGCCAACGGATGTTCCTGGTCGGATGCTGTCGGCAGTTCAACAATGGATTCATCTCAAGGGCGTCAAATACCGCGAGGACTTCTTCGGTGAATTCAGCTCCCAGACCTGGACGTTGACTGTCATACCAGTCTGCTGTTTCCACCACGTCGTTTTCCGCTTGAGGGCGCGCAACGACTTCCCAGTTCATGATTTCGATCGAGAGCGTAGGCGATCCTTCAACTCATTCAGTGGTACAGATGAATTCGGATCGGAATGGTGGGCCGCCAAACGTACTTCAACCAATTCTTCATCGGCTGCCGTCAAAGGTGGATCATCCAATTCCAATGCGCGGCGAATCAGGATCTGACGCTCCTCAAAGGTAAGACGCGAAAGCTCTGCGATGACTTCATTGAAACTCATAACCGAAGGTTAACTCCGCGGCGGAGGATTTTTCAAGGCGTTCAGGACTATCTCGGTTTGCAGTAAACTAAACTGAAAGGATAGCTGCGCAAGTGAACCGCAGCCAGTTGTAAATCATGAGTCATCGCTAGACTTAATTCTCGTTTTCCGCCTGTTCTCATCAACGGCAACGTAAACAACTTCCGCTTCCGTCACACGCACCTGCTCCTTTGACGAGCCGACTCTTTCCGTTTCCACGATCACCCGGATCGTAATTGACGTAGTCCCGACGCTAATTGTTTCGGCGTAGAAACTCACCAGGTCGCCTACAAACACGGGTTTGTGGAAGATAACTTCGCGCATGGCGACGGTGACAAAGCGCGGCATGCTGGTGTGACGGTGCGCCTCAATCGCGCCGGCCATATCTATGTAGCTCAGTATTACGCCGCCAAAAACTGTCCCTGCGGAGTTTGTGTCGCGGGGTAGCAGGGTAATTCGTATTGCCGGATCGCGTTTGCCGTTCATCATTGCAACTAGTTCCTTCTATTGGTTTCACTCAACCTGAAGCTGCCGATTAGCCCAGTCGGTGATCGCCTGCTTCAGCTCTTCCAAATGGTCTTCGAAGAAATGACCGGAATTTTTAATGACGCGCAGGGTTGTGCCCATCTTGTGCTGCTTGATCTTGTCTACCAAAGCCATTAGCGCGGGCAGGCTGCCAAACTCGTCATGGTCGCCGTGAACAAAAAGAATGGGCTTGCGGCAGGCTTCGAGAAAACTGAAATCATATTTATCTACCGGAGTGCCGATGCTGATCAGGTTCACAACTCGCGAATCGGAAATTCCCACTTCCAGACCGACGCGCGCGCCAAATGAAAAGCCACACAACGTGATTGGCTGGTCAGCAAACTGCTTTGCAAGATAATCCAGGCCGGCGCGCACGTCTTCCAGTTCGCCTCGACCTTCGTCATGCTCCCCGGTGCTCTGGCCTACGCCGCGAAAGTTTACTCGCAACGTGGTTAGACCGGCATCGTTCAGGGCGCTGGCTGCGCGGAAGACGACTTTATTGTGCATCGTGCCGCCGCCGAGCGGTTGCGGATGCAGCACCAACGCAACGCCTTTTGCCGTCGCGCGCGGCTGCTTGAGGATGGCCTCGAGTCGGCCGTGCGCGACTGGAACGAACAAATTGCCTGCTGGATACATGGCTTCCACCCCAGCGGGGCTGCCCCGCTGGGGACCCCGGCCTGAATCGCGTTTGGATAAATTGAACGGTCCATGCGAACGTACCAAAACGAACGTGCCTCGTCCAATGCTTCAATTAGCTGCCAGCTAGGCGTAACAAACCGCGTAGCGTAATCACAGTTAGCGGGACTATTCGTTCTCATATTACAATCGCGTCACTACGATTTGCGAATAAGCGGAATCAGGGGTGGGGAAAAGATTGCCAGCCAATCGTTCAACGACACAAGGTCAGGGCTCTACTCCCTCATTGCTGGACATCATCGACAGTTCCCGCGTCATCGCCGAGACGGCATGCGATGCGATCATAACCATCAGCGAAGACAGCACGATCCTTTTTGTTAACCGCGCGACGTCAAACATTTTCGGTTACACCGCCGAAGAATTAATCGGATCCGAGTTGACGATGCTGATGCCGGAATATCTCAGGCATCTTCATCGCGCCGGTCTGGCTAATTACCTGGCCACTGGAAAAAACCACATATCGTGGGAGGCGGTAGAACTTCCGGGTTTGCACAAAACTGGCAGACAACTCGCACTGGAGCTTTCGTTCGGCGAATTTCAAAAAGATGGTCACCGTTTTTTTACCGGCATCGCACGCGACATAACGCGAAGGAAACAAGACGAGCAACGTCTGAATGTCCAGCATTCAATTACAGAAATTTTGGCGTCGGCTTCGTCGCTGGATGAGGCCGCACCCAAAGTATTGATGGCCGTCGCCACGCATTTAGGCTGGCACTTCGCTGCGTTTTGGTCGGTTCAATCTCAATCAAACGAACTGCATTCCATCGCCAAATGGCGCGACGAATCGTGCGATGGCACCGCCGAATTTGCTGAAGTGAGCAGCCATTCTCGTGTCGGGGGTGATCAAAGTTTTCCAACCCGGATATGGGAAAGCAAAAAACCACTGTGGGCCGCCGACTTCGGCAGTGATGAAAGTTTTCCGCGCGCTGCCGTTGCCGCGCGCGGAAATCTGAACAGCGCCTTTGGTTTTCCTGTCATCGCAGCCGCTGCCGTGGTCGGCGTTATCGAACTCTTCAGCGAGAAGAATGAAGAACCGGATTTGGCCACGCTTGCGACGCTCGTTTCAATCGGCAGCCAGGTCGGCCAGTTCATCGAACGCGTCAATGCGGAGACTGAACGTCGCGAGGTATTGACGCGCGCCCAGGAAGCTCGCCGCGAAGCAGAAGCACTTACCGAGCAGTTGGCCGCGCTGCAAAAGGTGACGGATGCAGCGCTGGGCCACCTTACTCTCGATGCACTGCTGGCGGAGTCGCTCAAGCGGATTCGCGAAGTTTTGCACGTCGATACTGTCGCCATTTTGCTGCTCGAACTAGAAGAAAACGAGTTAGTCGCCTGGGCTGCCCAGGGATTGGAAGAAGAAGTCGAGTTGGGTGTTCGTATTCCGGCGGGGCGGGGTTTTGCCGGCAGGATAGTTGCCAGTGCAAAGCCGATAATTATTTCAGAAGTCGAAAATGCCGATCTCTTCAATCCGCTACTGCGCGAGAAGGGTATCAAGTCGTTGCTGGGGGTCCCCATGATGATTCAGGGCCGGCCCATTGGCGTAATGCATGTTGGCGCCTTCAAACATACTCGCTTTAAAGAAGAACAAGTTCGCTTACTGCAAGCGGCGGCGGACCGAATAGCGTTGGCCGTCGAGAATGCCCGGCTGTATCAGGTTGAACAAATCGCGCGCGCTGAGGCTGAAACTGCAAACCGCGCCAAAGACGAGTTTCTGACGATCTTGTCGCATGAGCTGCGCACACCGCTAACACCAATTATCGGTTGGGTGCACATGATGGAAAACGGAATTCTTGCCGATGGTGATTCCAAGAGAGCGCTAGGGATCATTAACAAGAATGCCGCAAATCTCAAACGGTTGATCAACGATCTGCTTGATATGTCGGCGGTCCTGAGCGGGAAAATGCGGATAGAACAAACATCCGTAACGCTCGCTCCCGTGCTCGACGAATCCATCGAGACGATGCGGTCGTTTGCTCGCGAGGCAAAAGTGGAATTGAAACTGGAGCTTTCCGATGGAGTGCGCTCGGTCACCGTAACTGGCGACCGCGGCCGTCTAAGTCAATCTTTTTGTAACGTGATTCATAATGCTATCAAGTTTTCACCTGCACGTGGGGAGGTAACTGTTACTGCCGACGCCACGCCGTCTGAAGCCATTGTAACGATCCAGGATCAGGGCGAAGGAATTCCGACCGACTTTCTGCCACATGTCTTTGAACGCTTTCGCCAGGCCGATGGTTCGCGCACCCGGTCGTATGGCGGTCTCGGTTTAGGGCTCTCCCTGGTTAAGAGTTTTGTGACTGTCCACGGAGGAACCATCGAAGCAACCAGCGACGGCATGGGTAAGGGCAGCACTTTCATCATTACGTTGCCGCGTGAGGGCATGGCGAGGCAAGTCTCAGAAAAAATATCAAAGCCTTTGAAAAGCAAAGCGGGTGACATGGTGCGCATTTTGATTGTTGAAGATGAGCCCGACACTCTGGAAATGCTGGACGCAAGTTTTCGCAGTCGCGGATTTGAAACCATTGCGTGCGGCTCGGCAAGCGAGGCCCTCGCCTGCATCGGTCGCCAACAATTTGACATATTAATTTCCGATATTGCCATGCCCGAAATGGATGGACTCCAATTGATGCGCGATTTGCGCGCCCGGCCAGAGTTGGCGACGGTTCCGGCGATAGCCCTGACGGGTTATGCTTCGCAAACAGACGCTAAAGCCGCCATTTCGGCAGGCTTTGATTTGCATTTATCAAAACCAATCGATCCGTCCGACCTGGTGGCCGCCGTGAACAACCTGATGGCGTTGCGACGCCGGCGAAAGGGTCTGACGCAGTTTGAGGCTAGCAGTTCAGAGTCCAGCCTTTAGGCTGCCGTTTTTTGCTCTCAACCGAAAACGCAAGCTAAAGCTTGTACTCTAAACTGCATGAGTGCCGGCGAAAGGTCTAGACAGAAGATGTTGTTTCGGCTAAATTAAGCACCCGTTTTGTGACCACCATTAACCCGACGAATGGAAGTAATCTCATGATTCAGCATGGTTTTGCTAACGTCTTAACGAGTTTCCCCGGTCCGGTTCTGTTCAGTCAGTTTCTGCCCTCGCAACAGAAATCAGATCAAAATTATCCTGCTCGTGAGGGCACCCCAATCGAGGAGTCTCAAAGACATCGTTCGGCGTTAGTCGTTGATGACGTTTCGGACGTTACTGATATGTTGTCGGTGCTATTAACGCATGCGGGCTATGACGTCACCTGTGCTTCGACCGCGCCTGAGGCTCTGGCGCTCGCGCGTGAACAGCGCTTTGATATGGTCATCTCCGACATCGGCATGCCGGAAATGAACGGATACGAACTCGCGGAAGCACTGCGATCATTGCCGGGTTATGATTCTGTGCCGTTGGTTGCCGTCACCGGCTACTCGATGTTTGACGATCGTTCGCGTTCGCTGACCGCGGGATTCAATGAGCATGTAACTAAGCCTATCGATCCCCGCGCCTTCCTCGATCTCATCGAACAACTGTGAGATAAAGCGTTGTTTATCGCTAAGCAGTTGGCCGGTAGATGAAAATCCCATCCCACCTTCCTGTTTTTCTTCAATCTGAATCCGCCTTGCGCGCAGTTCAATTGTGCGCCGGGGCCATCGCCATCGGTCTGATTTTCTGGCAATTGCAATTTTCGACTAATGCGATTTGCTGCGGCGATTTTGATGGTTATTACCATATCAAGTGGAGTCAACTGCTGTGGCAGTCGTTACGCAATCATACCTTTCCGCCGCCGTTCACATGGTTGCCGCTGACCACCCTCGACGCGCGTAACTATGTCGATCACCATCTGCTGTTTCACTTCTTTCAGATTCCATTTACCTGGTCAGGCAATCTGCGCTTAGGGGCAAAGATATCCGCGACCATCTTTGCGAGCGTCGCGGTCTTCGCTTGTTATTGGTTACTGATCCGCTATCGCATTCGGTATGCGCTGGTGTGGCTGCTGGCGCTGCTTGGCTGCTCGGCGCCGTTTCTTTACCGCATGAACATGGCCAAGGCGCCGCCGTTCGCAATCATTTATCTGATCGTGGCGATTCACCTGTTGTTTCGCAAAAAGTACTGGCCGCTGATCCCGCTGGGTTTCATTTTCGCACTGACGTACGACATGTTTGTGTTGCTCATCCTCGCGACGATGCTTTGGACTGTGGTGATTGGCTGGACGGAACGGCGGGTTGAATGGCGGCCGCTGGTTTGGGTACTGGCGGGCACGGCGGCAGGCTTAATTCTTAACCCTTACTTTCCGCGGAACCTGTATCTGCTTTACGAACACCTGAAGATAAAGTTAACGCCTTCGGATTTTTCCACCAGCGTCGGCAAGGAATGGTATCCCTACGATTCGTGGGAATTTCTCGGCAACTCCATAGTCGCCTGCGTTGCGATGGTGGTGGGCTACATAAGTTTCGATCCGGCCGACCGTAAGCGCTCGCCTCATTCACTTTTCTTTCTGCTTTTTTCGACCGCGCTGATGATAATGACCATGCGCTGGAAGCGAATCGCGGAATACTGGCCACCCTTTGCAGTCATCTTTGCGGCCTTCGCGCTACAGCCATGGCTGGAAGGAACTCGCTCCGCGCTGACGCGACTCTCCAGCGATATGCTTGACGAGCTGCAACCTTTTTTGGATCGACCCGGGACCGGCGCGACAGCCAGGGAGACTGAACTCCGCGAGCTTTGGCGGACCATTGGCGTCGCACTTGTCGCCATCGTGCTGGCGGTCGCTTTGTTTATCAATATCCGCGTCACTATGAAAGATATCGCTTCAAGCGACCCGGACAGCTTTTACAAAGCAGGCGCGGAGTGGCTGCAAAAGAACGTACCTGCGAATGATCTGGTCTTCAACACCGATTGGGACGACTTTCCGCGACTGTTTTATTACGACCCAACCCACCGATATATTACCGGGCTCGATCCGACTTATCTCTACGATCGCGATCCGGCGTTGTCGAAACTCTACGATCGCATTACGCTGGGGAAAGAAGAGGATCCTGGCCCTTTAATTCGCGATCGTTTTGGCGCGCGCTATGTATTCAGCGATAATTCTCATGACGACTTTTTCGATAATGCCAGGGCGAGTGGCTGGTTTGATATTGTCTATGAAGACGGTGACTGCACGATCATGCACATTCGCGATGAGAAGACGGAACCGCCGCCCGAAGAGTCGGAATCGGACCAGGGCGGTGATGAAGAGCCGAGTGACAATAATAATCCCTGATTAACACGGGACGAACTTTGATCTAGTATTTGTATTCATATGCCTACTGACTCCATACGAAAGCGATTCGTCTTCTTGATTGCTGTGGCCCTGGGGCTGGCTGCCTGCAACGGCGGCAACACAAACACAGCACCATCTGCCAACGAAATTCCGACCGCAGCATCTTCGCCGTCGCCCGCAAAAGCGGGCTTTGAAGCGGATCTGGATTACATCCGCAAGGGTGGGTACACCTACCTCTGGGTCTTCTCGCGCAAAGATGGAAAGCCCCTGGACAAAGATGACGGCGCCTTTCTCAGGACCAACGCGCCGCAGGTAGTTGATTGGGTTACAACTGACGAAGGCAGGAAAGTTATAGCGGGCACGAACTTTGATCTGGCCCAGGGGAACCTTGGGTTAATCAAGAAGCGATTTGTAACGGAAGACTACACAGGCCGGTAAAGCTCGTAAATCGGGAATCGTGAATGGTTTTTGTGGTCTTTGGTTTTGGGTCTTTGGTCTTTGAACTTCTCGCGCTGGCCAACTGAACTTCACAACCGAGACAAAGACCAAAGTCCAAAGCCCGAAGACCAAAACACAAAGCTCACCGTTGGGTCACGGAATTAGAACGAATTTGCCAAACTGCGCTCGATCTTCCATTAACTCATGCGCGCGTCGCGCTTCAGCGAGCGGTAACTCCTGATCGACAACAGCGCGAATCTTTCCGCTCTCGACAAACTTCATTGCCTCAAGCAACTCTGCTTTCGATCCCATGAACGATCCGAGAATTGTCAGATGCCGGTAAAAAATCTGGCGCAGATCTGTCTGCGCGGCGAAACCGCTGGTGGCGCCGCAGGTCACCACGCGACCATTCGCTTTCAGTGAAGCGATTGAACCGGGCCAGGTAGCCGCGCCCGTATGCTCAAATACAACATCAACGCCACGACGGTTTGTTAATCGCTTGACCTCTTTGGGCCAATCGTCCTTGCTGTAGTTCACCACTTCGTCGGCCCCCAGATCTTTGGCTTTCGCTAGTTTGTCATCGGAACTGGCGGTCGCAATCACCCGCGCGCCGCGAAGTTTTGCCACTTGAATTCCTATCGAGCCAACCCCGCTGCCTGCGGCATGGACCAGCACATCTTCGCCGGGTTGTATATTTGCGCGCGTTACCAGCATGTGCCAGGCGGTGACCGTGACGAGCGGCAGCGCGCCCGCCTCGGCCCAACTCAAATTCTTTGGTTTCGGAATTACGTTCACCGCCGGCGCAGCCACTAACTGGGCATAACCACCGTCGCGGCGATAACCAAGGATGTCGTAATCACGACAAAGATTGTCGCGCCCCGACAAACATTCAACGCAGTGCCCGCATGACACGCCCGGTTGCAGCATTACTTCATCGCCGGGATGAACCCAACTGACTAGTTCGCCAACCTCGCGCACCACGCCGGCAACATCATTGCCAAGAATGTGCGGCAACGGAATTTCAATTCCCGGCAAACCGCCGCGCGCCCACACGTCAAGATGATTCAAAGCGCAGGCTTTAACTTCGACCAAAACTTCGTTGGCCTTAATGGTTGGGTCAGGCGCGTCGGTGTACTCAAGCACCTCAGGTCCGCCGTGTTGATTGAAGATGACTGCTTTCATAGACAATTAGCCGCGGATGAACGCAGATAAGCGCGGATCAGAGATATACCTGGAAATTTCAGAAAACGAAAACTGTTTTACTGGTCTTTCTCCGCGCGCATCCGTGTAAATCTGTGGGTGATACCTACCGGCGCGCATCCGCGAAAATCCGCGGCTGATCTTCCTGGGGTTGTGGCTCTGTTTCAGCCTGTTGGCGCGCGTGATATGAGGAGCGCGTCAACGGGCTCGACTCAACGTGCTTGAAGCCCATTTGCATGCCTACATCCCGCCAGCGTTCGAATTCTTCCGGCGTCACGTAACGTTCCACCGGCAAACGCCGCGCCTGAGGTTGCAGATATTGCCCGATGGTCATGATGTCGCAGGAAGAGGTGCGCAGGTCCTTCATCAACTCGACCACTTCGTCAAACTCTTCGCCGAGTCCAACCATGATGCCGCTCTTGGTCAGCATGCCACGCGCTTCGCGCTCGCGCCGCTCCGCCGCGCGGCGCAATAGAGTCAGGGACTGTTGATATTGGGCGTCCGGCCTCACCCGCCGATAGAGTCGCGCAATAGTCTCAGTATTGTGATTGAGCACGTCGGGCTGCGCATCCAGCACAGTGTTCAACGCGGCTTCAACGCCATTAAAATCGGGAATCAAAACTTCAATGCGACAGGACGGATTCAGCGCGCGCACTTCTCGAACGGTCGCAGCCCAATGAGCTGCACCGCCATCAGGTAAGTCATCGCGGTTCACCGAAGTGATAACCGTGTGCGCCAGATTTAGGTGCTGTACTGCTTCTGCCACGTGGCGCGGCTCCTGCGGATCAAGCGAGCCTGGCGCGCCTTTGCCGACCGCGCAAAAGCCACAGTGCCGGGTGCAAATGTCGCCACCAAGCATGAATGTGGCCGTGCGATCCGACCAGCATTCGAAGATGTTTGGGCAACGCGCCTCCTGACAAACCGTGTGCAGGTTAAGGCCCTCAATCAACTTCAACACATGATTCTGATTGGTGGGATCGCCCAGACGTATCTTCAGCCAGTCGGGTTTAGGCTGGCGGGGTTTCGAGATGTTGCTGATGACGCGTAGTTCGCGAGACAAGAGTTTTTCCTTTAGTTAATTGCTTAGTTTCAATTCTAACATTGCCGGCTCGATTAGGCATTTGTAGACAGGCACCCTCTCTATCCACCGTTTAGTCGAAGCCGCGCGCTGTTCTGGTTCGCCTTTAAGCCACGGTATCAATGACGCTCCGCGTCTACACGTGATCGTGCTTATTGTGGAGAGCTGTCGGACAGCAAAAGTGTGGCAAGAAACTCCGCGTCGATGTTGCCGCCCGAAAGAACCACACCGACTCGCTTCACATTCTTTGGCAATTTGTGATTAAAGACGGCGGCCGCAGCGGCCGCTCCGGAAGGTTCAACCAACAATTTCATGCGAACGAGCATGAATTTCATCGCCTCAACTATCTCGTCATCGGAAACAGTCAAAACGTCTTCGGCAGTTTGTTGCAGAATCGGAAAGGTCAAAATACCCGGCGACTGCACTCGTAGGCCATCAGCAATAGTCGGTGGCGGCCCAATCGCGACTCGTTCGCCTTTGCGAAATGATTGTTGCGTGTCATCTGCAGTCTCAGGCTCTACAGCAAAGCAACGAATGCGCGGATTCAGCGCCTTTGCCGCCGTGCTGACACCAGCGAAGAGCCCGCCGCCGCTGCACGGCATCAACAAACAATCAAGGTCAGGCACTTCTTCGAGAAACTCCAGGCCGCAGGTGCCCTGGCCGGCGAGAATCAAATAGTCGTCATAAGGCGGCACCATCACCCGCCCATCGCGCTGCGAAATTTCAATGGCCACCGCTTCTCGATCCTGGCTCTGACGATCGAAAAAAATGATTTCCGCGCCATATTCGCGAGTTGCCGCCACCTTCGCTTTAGGCGCGTCATCAGGCATGGCAATGACGGCGCTGACACCGGCCTCGCGCGATGCCAGCGCGACGGCCTGCGCATGGTTGCCGGAGGAAAACGCGGCCACGCCGCTACGTTTTTCTGCTTCAGTCAGCGAAAGGATTTTGTTGGTGGCGCCACGAATCTTGAAGGCGCCGGCGCGCTGGAGGTTTTCGCATTTGAAGAAGACTTCGCAGCCGGCTCGTTCGTTGAATGAACGCGAACTGATAACCGGCGTGCGGTAGATGTGGCCGTCGATTCGCGCCGCGGCGTCTTTAATTTTTTCAAGATTCAGCATTTTGGAATTAATGAACGGGGCCGGCTTTGCACAAACAGTCGCCCATGACTGCCGCGACTAGTACCGTTCACAGCATTCGCTTAACACTCATCACGCGAAGCGTTCTCATAAGCACCGTGGCGTTAGCCCGGTGATAAAGAGGACTCCACTTTCCTTAACCGTTTTAACGGTTTACCGGAACGCCGGAAACCGTTGAAACGGTTGGACAGTTCGTGATCACCGGCCGTAGTCACCGGGCTTAAGCCACGGTGTTAATAAGAACGCTCCGCGTCGACGCGATCGGCCTTTTGTGCAAAACTAGCGGACACCAAGGGTGAACCGCCATCAGGCCACAGTTTGAGAAAGTTCGACCACCGACATGTCAAACACCTCGGCAAAATGGCTGGCAATGTGATCTTCAACTTCGCGCATGTTAATTTCGTGGCCCAACAGATCCTGCATTGAAGTCACCTGTTCGCCGTCGCACGCAATAATCAAATTAAAGAAACTAAGGTCGGTGTTCACATTCAAAGCAAAGCCGTGCGTCGTGATCCAGCGCGCGATGTGAACGCCGATGGCCGCCACTTTGCCGCGCGGCGTGTGTACGCCGGTGAAGCCTTCAATCCGAAATGCGTTGATTTGGTAGTCGGCGAGTGTGCGCATCAGGACTTCTTCCAGGTCGCGCACAAAGGCATGAACGTCTTCGCGATCGGGGCTAAGATTAATAATCGGATAACCAACGATCTGGCCCAAACCATGATAGGTGATCTTTCCACCGCGATTTGTTTCAAAAACACTGACGCCGCGCGCCGCCAGCAGGTCGGATGACATCAAGATGCCGGCACTATCGCCGCGCCGGCCCACGGTCAGCGTGTGCGGGTGTTCCAGCAGCAACAGCGTGTCCGGCTCCCGTCCCTCTTTAACCGCCAGTTCAGTCGCTTTTTGGATCGCCACCGCTTCGCCGTACTCAACGCGGCCCAGTCGCTTGACCAATAACCTTCTCACTTGTCTAGTGACATCCGCAGTCTGCATTCTTTGTGTCGCCTTAGTCTCCTCTGTGTCTCACTGGTTATCTTATGGTTTTTTCACCACAGAGTCACAGAGGCTGGAAAGATCGGAGGTTTTGCGATCTGACTTGGTAGTGGGTTAGTTTGAAATTTGAAAAAGATCGCTGTGATTCGTCGCCGCTTTTACTAAGAGCGCGGGCTGGGGGACGCGAAGCGGTCGCATTAGCACCGCGGCTTCAGCCCGGTGACAGCAAACCGGAATAGACAACGAACCGTTTCTAACGGTTTTTGTTGACCGCAGGATCAGGAGAAACCGTTGGAAACGGTTCAAGGAATCATTTTGAAACTTGACCACCGGGCTGAAGCCACGGTGTTAATGAGATCGCTCCGCGTTCCCCCCGCCCGCAGTTCCAATAAGAAGTCCATATAAGAACCCAAACTGACCCACTACCTCCGACTTAGCTTACTTGACTCCATACCAATACCGGGAATAGTTTGAGGGGTAAATATTCAACAGGAGAAATTCCAGTGCAACGAATCGCAGCTCTTTTGTTAACCGCAGTCGTACTTTTTCCAGTAACCACTTTAGCGCAAACACGAAAGCGCACCACGAGCAGGGCCAGTCGTTCCAGTGCGGCGCCGAAGGGTTCTAATGCACAACACGACGGCGCGCGGCGGGTTGCCGATCAGATAAAAGTTCTGACGCGTTTTATCTATTTGCTTGGCGGCGTAGCGAAAGGGCTCGAGGGCGTGGACGATGCGGCGCGGCGCAACGAAGCGTCACCTGCGATTATCGAGCAGGCCGCGAAGAACAAAGCCACTGTGCGCAACAGCATTCAAAGCGTGCGAGAAGGATTGGACAAACTGGAAATCGATTTCCGCGCGACGCCGGAGTTGCAGCGCTACTACATTAAGCTCGCGGGCGTAGCCGCCGGCGCTGCCAACGCAGAAGACCAGGCAGCGGCGAATCAGTTTGACAAGGCCGGACGGACGCTGCTTGATGTAGTGAATCACCTTACGGACGTCTTGCTTGAGATGCGGTGAGGCGCGGATCTGGAAGCGAAAAATATTTTTCATTTATAATTTGACATCGATCATTTTTCAATTGAAGACAGGAGCAAACTGTCGCCCTTAACCCTCGCTAAGACCCGTCGACAAATGGCAAATGAGAATGTCAAATGATGAATGAAAACTTTGTTCTCTTTGTCAGCGTGATGGCACTCATTACTTTCCCTTAGGGTAGTATCCCTGGCGGGCGCGCACGCGCAGATCAGCGTGAGTTGGTATCGTCACGACAATACGCCGAAACTGCACACCCGGCACTTGTGAGTTTGAATAATATTGCAGCAAGTATTGGCCGCGCAGTTCCGCGGCCACTTCCCCAAACACTCGCTCCAAATCCTTGTCTGAATCAGGCACGAAAGCTGTGCCGCCAGTCGATTGCGCAATCGATGACATATCGTTTTGCGCGCGCGTGCTAATCAGGTTCAGGTGTACCGAGGGACCGCCCGGATTAATCGAATAAAATGCGGCGTCGGCCTGTTGGACGGTTCGCTGCACTTCCAGAACCGCGCGCTGCCGCCGAGCCAATAGATTCTGTCGCGCCGCTGCCGGCGTCGTTTCTCCTTTTTGCTCGGCGCGCGCCTCCGCGATGGTCAGGTCCTTGATGAGGCTACTAAAGTTGTCGTCGCCGTCAGAGATGACGAGGATTACGCGACGGTGACGGTCGGCCGATTTCTCGTTCAAATATTTTGCGGCTGCCACCACCGTGTCATAAAAAGCAGTCGGCACCGGCGTAGTGGCAGCGGCAATGGTCAACAACCTCGCCGCTGCGATATCAGCCGAAGCCAATGGCTCAATCAATCGCGGCTGGTCCGTGATGGTAAAAACTGCGGCCCGATCGGTCAGCTTCAAGACTTGTTTGAGAAACGCGGCGGCCGCTTTTTGTTGAAACGAAAAAAAGCCTTTATTGCTGACGCTGCTCGAGACGTCAAACAGCAGCGCGATGTCCAGCGGCACCTGATCCGGATTTCCAATCTCGACTATTTGCTGCGGACGACCTTCTTCATCCAGATGGAAATCGTTGACTTGCAGGCCGTGGACTGGTTGGCCCATCGCGTCTACCACCGAAACCGGAACCATCACCAGGTTTGAGTTTACTTTGATGACGTCAAAGTCTTCGTCCTTGGGCGGCCCAGGCGTTGGTGTAGGTTTAGGCGTCGGTGCCGGAGGCGGCGGGGGAAAATCTCTGATCGTTTGCGCTGCGGCTGAGCCACAACAAAAACAAAGAGCCAGCACTGCGATAAGCAGCGCCGGCCCAAAATGTTTTCCCCAATTTCCGTTCGTCATTAAACCAATCCTCATGCCGCCAAGGTTGTCGCTGGCCTTACTCTTTCATCTTAACAACTTTTGCGGCGGCATGATTCATGGCCTTAGTTGCCGCGTGATACTCAACTGGTTGCATCACACGGCCATCTCCGGTCGGTTTACCTGGTTACTCTCCCGAGCTAGTGGTCATCGTCGGCGCCTGTTGAATTAGGCCCTTGTTGACCAGCAGCTTCACTTCGACGCGACGGTTTTGCGCGCGGCCGGTGCGCGAGGTGTTCTCGGCAACCGGATGCGACTCGCCGTAGCCGTAAGGAGTGACAATGCGTCGCAGCGGTATGCTGTGGTTCTCGACCAGATACCGGATGACGTTGTCAGCGCGACGTTGGCTCAGCGCGCGATTTCTCTCAACGCTGCCGGTCGTGTCGGCAAAACCCGAAACTTCGACCACATAGCCCTTGGCGTTTAGCGCCTTAGTGGCAAGCTCATCGAGTTTCGCTTTTGAATCCGGCGACAAAACAGCGCTACCGACCTTGAAATTCACCGCCAACACGGCTTGCGGTTCATAGTCGTCGAGCGCTGAGATCCGTTCGTTGGTTGAATTCACACCCGCAACAGCCGAGTCGGCCGTTTCCTGAGCGGCCCTGGCGCCGCCCTTGGCGGTGTTGGCGACCGCGGCGAGTTCATCCATCTGCCCCGACAGGCGTTGGGCATTCTGTTCGACCTGGCTAAGTTTAGTTTCGGTGCTGCTGGCACGTTCCTCGAGCGGCGCGGCGCGAGATTCCACGGCGCGGGCTACGCGCAGATCCGCTTCGTTGAACCTGATCTTCTCGGCAGCCAATTCGCCAGATGCATTGCCACGGCCATCCACTTCCAAATTCAAGCCGCGCAGAATTTGCGTTTGCGCGTAATTTGATCCGCTGCGCAGAAAGCCGCCGTTGGCTTTCACGCTGGTGCGATCGTCGAGACGCACTGTGGTATCAACTCCGTTGGCGTCGCGGATAATAAAAGTGTCGGCGTCACGTCGCACCACCACACCTTTGACTTTCATTTTCTGTCCGCTCACAACCGTGCGAGCGCCGACGGTGGCCGTGGTGGTCTGGGCCACGACTGCGATGGCTGAAAAAGCCAGCAGGGAGATAGCAAGCATCAGGGAAGGAAACATCTTAAACTTCGGGATTGGCATAAATAACTCTCTCCTTATTTTTCGAAAAGTGAAACAGCTCGCCTGCGGGCCAGCCATCGTTGAACTACCTGACGAACATTCGAGGTTAATTGTTGTCCGCCGCAAGAATGATCCGGCATTTCTTATCGCCAACGCTATTTCAAGTCAAGCTCTTAACCCCGGATCGCTCTATTCATCATCCAATTGCCACTCGATCGCAATACGCCGGCCCAAAAACAAACTTGCGTGACAAACCAATGGAGGTCCGTCACCGCGAGTATTTAATGGCTCTGCACAAGGTTAAAGCGAGAATTCTCCCGCTTCAAGTTGTTCCTTAACATAAGCAAGAAAACGTTCTGCGTCTGCGCCATCTATCACGCGATGATCGAAACTCAGCGCGAAGTATGCCATCCAGCGAATCGCAATGTAGTCTTCGCCTTCAGGCGTCGTCAAAACTTTGGCGCGCTTCTCGATTTTCCCCACCCCGAGTATCGCAAGTTGCGGTTGATTGATGATCGGCGTGCCAAACAAACCGCCAAACACGCCCGGGTTCGTAATCGTAAATGTGCCGCCGCCGACTTCATCAGGTTTCAACTGTTTCGCTCGCGCGCGTTCGGCCAGATCGTTTGCGGCGCGGGCCAATCCGGAAATGCTGAGATCGTCAGCACGTTTGATGACCGGCACTATCAAACCCCAATCAAGTGCGACAGCCATGCCCAGATTGATGTCGCGCTTGTAAATTATCTGATCGCCGCTCACCTGCGCATTGAAGATGGGAAACTTGCGCAACCCGTTATTGACCGCCTGGAAAATGAACGGCATGAACGAAAGCTTGGTGCCGGTCCTTTCCGCAAACGAGTCCTTATGTTGTTCACGCAGTTTGGCAACGCGCGTCATGTCGATCTCATAAACGGTGGTGACGTGCGCAGAGGTGCGTCGCGAAACAACCATGTGCTCGGCAATCTTCCTGCGCATCACCGTCATCTGTTCGACGCGATCGCCTTCGGCTGGTTTCAATGAGGGCGCGGCCGCGGGCGCTTGACTCGCCGGACTGGCTTGAGTTGTGCGCGCCGGCGCAGCAGCAGGCGCGCCCGATTCAATAAAACTGAGAATGTCGTTCTTGGTTACGCGACCACTCATGCCGGTGCCTTCAAGGCGAGCAATATCAACGCCGTGCTCCTGAGCGATCTTGCGAACCAGAGGACTCGATTTTGTGCGGCGCAACTCTTCAACGGTGGCGGCTGAGCCTCCACCGTTGCCCGTGGGTTTAGCAGCTTGTGGAGCGGTCTCTTTGCGTGGCGCAGCCGGCGGTTTCTGTGGCGCAGCGGTTTCCGCGGATGCTGGCGCGGGTTCTGATTTAGGTTGAGTGGCTTCCGCTTTCGCTGCCGGCGCGGTTTGAGTTGGCGCCGGTTGCACCTCGGCGCTCTGCGCTTTGGCCGCTGTGACTTCGCTTTGTTTTTGTTCCGGCTCAGCTTCCCTGGCCGCAGTTTCAGTCGCTGCTGCCGCGGGCGCAGCACCAGCAGACGCGCCTCCATCGAGCACCGCAACCGTCGTATTAATCTCTACCGTTTCGCCTTCTTTAAAGCGAATCTCAGTCAGCGTGCCCGCCGCCGGCGAAGGAATTTCTGCATCAACTTTGTCGGTTGAAATTTCAAATAGCGGCTCATCGCGTTCGACGCGCTCGCCTACCTGCTTCAACCATTTTGTGATCGTTCCTTCCGCGATGGACTCGCCCATCTGCGGCATTACAACTTCTGTGCTCATAAGTTCTCCAAAAATGCTGTCAGCGGTAAGCTGTTTGCTATCAGCCGATCAACTGCTTGCTCAGCCGATCAGCTTGCTGAGCGCTGATTGCCGGCAGCTCATTGCTCCGCCGTTGTCGGATCGATGATTGACTTGATTTCCGAGATGCGATTCGCCGGAAAGCCGCCCTGCTGTGCGTGCTCGCGAATCATTTCTTCATTGGGCGCTATATAGACGCAGTAGACTTTGTCACCCGTAACATAACTTTGCTGCCACTGAATCTGCGGTCCCAACTTTTGCAACACTCCGCAAGAGGTTTGCGAGATTGCCTCCAAATCTGCTTTGGATAGATTTCCGGCGCCGGGAATTTCGCGTTCGATTAGATATTTGGGCATGGCACACTCCTTAAATTTCGGATCTTAGATTTCAATTTTTCCTTCTGACCTCTGACCTCTGACTTCTGACCTCTGACCTCAATAAGCTGCCAGCTTGCGTGCAGCTTCCAACACGTCTTTCGTTTGCGGTAAATAATAATCTTCGAGCGGCGGCGAATACGGCACGGGTGTGTCGATTGAAGCGACCCGCAAGACCGGCGCATCAAGCCATTCGAAAGCCTCTTCGGCAATGGTCGCGGCAATCTCCCCGCCGATACCGCCGGTGCGCGAAGCTTCGTGTAATACGATCGCGCGATTGGTCTTCTTCACACTTGCCAGAATCGACGCCTTGTCGAGCGGGGCCAGCGTTCGCAGATCGATCACTTCGACATCCAGCCCTTCCTTCTCGAGTTCTTCAGCAGCATCGAGCGCAGTTAGCACCATCGCGCCAAACGTAATAATCGAAAGATCGCGACCCTCTCGCGCGATGCGCGCCTTGCCAATCTCGACAATATAATCGTCCGCCGGCAATTCCTCGCGCAGACGCGGCAGGCGATAAAGCTTCTTGTGTTCAAAGTATAAAACCGGATCGGGGTCGCGAATCGCCGCCTTGATCAAACCTTTGGCATCGTAAGCTGTAGCAGGTTCAACGATTTTCAATCCGGCAGTGTTGAGAAAAAACGACTCCGCATTCAGCGAATGGAATGGTCCGGAACGCACGCCGGAGCCGCATGGACCACGAAAGACAGCCGGGATGTTTGCGCCCCAGCGATAGCGGCATTTTGCAGCGTAATTAGTCAGCAGATCAAAGCCAGCCGAAATGAAGTCGATAAACTGAAACTCGGCGACGGCCCGCATGCCCATCAAACCGGCGCCACAGGCAGCGCCAACAATCGCTGCTTCGGAAATCGGCGTATCGATAACGCGTTCTTTGCCAAACTGATCGATCAGGCCGTCGGTGACTTTGAACGCGCCGCCATACAGGCCGACGTCTTCACCGATGACGAACACGGTCGGGTCGCGCTCCATTTCTTCCCAGATGCCCTGGCGAATGGCTTCGACCAGCGTCGCCTGACCACCGCGCTCGGGGCGCGCTGATTTGTGTTCTTTCTTGGTAGCGGTTGCCATTTCTTCGTTTGGACTTTGGACTTTGGTCTTTGGTCTTGGTTGGTCTTTAGTCTTCGCTTGGCATTTTCAAAGACCAAAGACCAAAGTCCAAAGACCGCCTTAGATTTAGTTTTTCAAAAACTCCGGTCGCAGCGCCGGCGGCACAATGGTGTTATCAAAAACTCCGTACGCCGCCTGCTCGGGATCTGGCATCGGCGAAGATTCAGCCCAGGCGCAATCTTCTTCAATCTCGCGCAGCACAGCGGCGGTGATTTCATCCAATCTATCTTTGCTTGCAATCTTTTGTTCCAACAGATGCCGCTCAAAGCGATCGACTGGGTCGTTGTTCTTTTCCCACCATTCAATTTCGCCGGTGGGAACGTAACGCTGATCGTCGTGTTCGGCGTGACCTTTGCGCCGGTAGGTTTTGGCTTCGATCAAGACTGCGCCGCCGCTGCGTCGCGCAAAATCCGCCGCGCGTTTAGTAACTTCATAGCAGGCAATCACGTCGTTGCCATCGACGATGTGCGCGGGAATGTTGTAGCTGGCCGCCTTCTCTGCCAGATCGCGAACTGAGGTTTGCAAATTTGTCGGCGTCGAATAAGCGTAATGATTGTATTCAGCAATTACGATTAGCGGCAGCCGCTGCACCGCCGCGAAGTTGAGGCCTTCATGAAATGCACCCGTGCTCATGCCGCCATCGCCGATGTAAGCAATCGCCACCGTGCGTTTCTTTTGCATGCGCGCGGCGAGCAAAACGCCGGTCATCACCGGAATCATGTCGCCGAGATGCGAGATGGGCCCGATAAAACCTTTTCCGATGTCACCAAAGTGGATGTTCAGATCGCGGCCGCCGGATGGTCCCCAGGCCTTGGCCATGTATTGCGCAAAAATTTCCCGAGGTCGAATTCCCTTAACCAGCACAGCGCCAAGATCGCGAATCAACGGCGTCACGAAATCCTGTGGCGCCAGCGCATAGGCGCTGCCGACCGCGGTCGCTTCCTGGCCGAGTGAGCGAAACACGCCGCCAACAACTTTTGTCTGGCGATATAAATTGACCAGTCGCTCTTCAACCAAACGCGTAAGTTTCAGATAGCGAAAAAGGTCGAGCATCTGCTCGGGCTTGAGCGACGTTTCGGTCGTACAGCCCAATGGTTTCCCGTCTGCTGAACGGCGCGGCGCAAACTTAGTGCTGACGCGCATTTGAAAAGGGGCGGGGCGCGGACGATGACGGCGGCGTGGGTTCTTGTCACCGACGGAGCGTTGCTTTGATTCATTCGCTGCTGGTTTATTTGGCTGGTCCATTTGGCGAATTTGCGCTGAAAGCGCTTGATAACTCAGCCCAGGGTAACACCCTGGGATCGACATTAAAGAGAAGGCTTCACCCTGAAAGGGTAGAAAACTTCATCGCGTATAACTAACCCCTTCAGGGTAAAAATTGGTTCCAATAACTCTTCCCGGGGTGTTACCCCGGGCTAAATTACTAAACGCCTTCGGCGTAACCGACCTCAAATATGTACCGCTAAATCGTGGACGCCTTCGGCGGCTTCCATGACGGCTTCGGAAACTGTCGGATGCGCATGCATCGTGCGGCCTAATTCTTCAGCCGTCGATTCGAGCTGCATGGCGACACATGCTTCAGCAATCAACTCGGTCGCATGTGGTCCAATAATGTGCACGCCCAGAATTTCGTCGTACTTCTTTTCGGCGACAATTTTCACGAAGCCTTCTTCCTCGCCCATGATGCGCGCTTTGCCGGAAGCCGAAAACGGAAACTTGCCGACCTTAACGTCGTAGCCCTGTTCCTTCGCTTTCGCTTCAGTCAGTCCAACCGAAGCAACTTCCGGATCGCAATAGGTGCAGTTGGGAACTAAACGAAGATTGATAGGCCGCACGCCTTTATCTCCCGCCATATGCTCTACCGCAACGATACCTTCCTTCGACGCCAGGTGCGCGAGCAACGGCGTCGGCACGACGTCGCCAATCGCATAGACGCCCTTCTCGGCTGTCTGCTGATACTCATCAACCTGGATGAATCCTCTTTCCACCTTGACCTTGGTGCCTTCGAGTCCGAGTCCTTCGGTGTAAGGCATGCGCCCGACAGCGACCAGCAGCATCTCGGCTTCCAAACTAACGGCCTCACCTTTCGAAGTTTTCCCAGTCACGCGCACGCCGGTGTCAGTCTTTTCCAACTTCTCGAGTTTAGTATCGACCTGCGACTTGATATTGCGTTTGCGAAACGCGCGTTCAAGATCTTTGGAAACCTCTTCATCTTCAAGCGGAACCAGTCTTGGCAACAGCTCAACGATGGTAGTTTCTGCTCCAAATCGCGAATACACGGAAGCAAACTCACAGCCCACGGCGCCGGCGCCCATGACGATCAGCGACTTGGGAACGTCTTTCAACTCCAGAATGTGATCGCTGTTGACGACATGCTTGCCGTCAGTTTCGAAACCAGGTATCGGACGCACCACTGAACCGGTGGCGATAATGATGTTCTTAGTTTGAATAGTCTGTTTCTGGCCGTCGGCGCCGGTGACATCGACCTTGCCTGGCAACGCCAGCTTGCCGGTCCCTTTGAATACCGTCACCTTGTTCTTCTTCATCAGGTATTCGATGCCCTTGGAATTCTTGAGCACAACTTTGTCTTTGCGCTTTTGCACGTCGGCAAAGGCGAGTTGAATTCCCGTTGCCTGCACGCCGAAATCTGCCGCGTGCTGCATCTGCTCGTACACGTGCGCCGACATCAGCATCTGCTTAGTCGGGATGCAACCGCGCAACGTGCAGGTGCCGCCCAGACGCGTGTCTTTTTCGATGATGGCGACTTTTAGTCCCAACTGTCCGGCGCGAATTGCGGCGACGTAGCCGCCTGGTCCACTGCCAATGATGGTTACGTCAAACTGTTCGTTTGCCAAATTCGTGGTTCCTCTCGTGACACGTGACAGGTTAAAGCAGTTGCAACCGTCACCCGTTCTGTTACCGATTATGGTCTCTATTAAGGACAGGCATTATAATCATTTGCTCGTCTTTCCTCCAATTGCCTAATTCGTAAAGCAAACTGTTAGTTTGCGTTCGTGGGTTGAAAGCTTGATTATTTGTACCAAGCTGCGAAATTGATTCGTGTTTTATCTGGAGATTACGCCGATCGATGCGACACTGCAGAACCGCGAGCGGACCGGGGTCCCCCGCTTGGGGTGGTGGATGCGACCGGATGCAAGACTCTTAGAGTTCTTGCGTAAAAAGGTAGCTGAGTGTGGCATCCAGTTGCTACCCCTGGCGAATGCAAGACTGAAATTTGGTTCTCGCGAAAAAGCAAGTTGAGTCTTGCATCCGGTCGCTACCGCGGTTCTGCAATACCGAATCTGTGTAATCTGCGGATAGTTCTTCTAAGGTGGAAACAATGAAACACTCTGAAGGTTTTTTGAATGTCGTAAACGACGCCAAGAGTCGCATCCGCGAAGTCACGGTTGACGAAACAAAGCAACGCATGAAGGCTAACCCTGATGCAAAGCTAATCGATGTTCGCGAGGACAACGAATGGCAAGTTGGTCACGCCGCGGGTGCGCACCACCTCGGCAAAGGCATCATCGAACGCGACATCGAGGCCACGGTTCCTGACAAAGCAACCGAGCTGATTCTCTATTGCGGCGGCGGCTTTCGTTCAGCGCTTGCCGCCGACGTGCTGCAAACCATGGGCTACACAAATGTCTTCTCCATGGCCGGCGGTTGGAAAGCGTGGAAAGACTCCGGCGGTGACGTTGCCTAGTTGCGCTTAGCGTTAGACCTCGGAACTCTTGCCGTCAGTCAGGCGCCGCACAATTTGCAGCAGTTGATCCAGGTCGAGGGGTTTAGTCAGGTGTTCAGCAAAGCCTTCAGCTCGCGCGCGCTCGACGTCGGCGCCGCGTCCATAACCGGTCAAGGCCACCGCCGGCACATTCGCCATTGACGGCAACTCACGCAGCTTTTGTAACAGTTGATAACCGTCCATCTCCGGCATTGAAATATCCGAAACGACCAGATCGAAATTCTTGCGCCGCGCAATCTCAAGCGCTTCGGCGCCGCTGCGTGCTGATTCCACAAAGGCGCCTTCAAGTTGCAGCAGTTTGCCAAGCATCTCAGTCGTTTCCGGCGAGTCGTCCACCACCAGGATAAATTTATTACTTAGCGCCCCGGTCCCGCCCGTCCTTTCCGACGTAAGCCCGGACACTCCCGGCTTATACAACGGAATCCAAACGGAGAAACGCGCGCCGCTGCCGACGCCATTTGATTCGGCGCTGACGCGACCGCCGTGCAGCTCAGCAAGTTGTTTGACCAGGGCGAGGCCAATGCCCATGCCGCCCTGGCGGCGCGCGCTGCTGGCATCGGCCTGCCGAAAAATTTCGAACACGTGCGGCAGGAACTCGGCCGATATTCCCTGGCCATTATCTTCTACTACTAATTTCGCATCATCGCCGTCTCTGACGAGGGCAATCTTCACCTCGCCGTCGACGGGCGTAAACTTTACCGCGTTGTTCAGTAGGTTCCAGGCGACCTGGCCCAGGCGAACCGGATCGCCTTCGATGACAAGAATCTCGGGATCGAGCTCGATGTTTAATGCGATTCGCTTGACGGTCGCTTCGGCCCTCACTGTTTCAATTGCGTCAGTGATAATGGTCGATAACGACACCGGTTGCTGATTGAGGGCAACCTTGCCCATCTGCAATCGTGAAAGATCCAGGAGGTCGGAAACGAGTTGCGCCTGGGCCAGCGCATTGCGCCGGATTGTATCGGCGGCTTTTACTACAAACGCGTGTGACTGGCTTCCGTCGCTGCGACGCAGGATTTCCGCGTAGCCGATCACAACGTTCAAGGGATTGCGCAACTCATGCGATAGCGTCGCCAGGAATTCGTCCTTCAAGCGATTGGCGTCTTCAGCTTCAGCCCGGGCCTGTTGCTCACGCGCCAGTAGTTTTTCTCGCTCCTCTTCCGTACGTCGACGACTGGTGTTGTCGACGGAGACGCCGACCATCCCGATGAGTTCACCCTTCTCATCGAAGATTGGGGAGTCAGTAACCATGACTGGAAACTCAGTGCCATCGCGGTGCTTAACCAGAAACTCTCCTGACCAGCTTTTTCCTTCTTTTAAAGTGGAGAAAATCTCCGCCGCTTGCTCCCGTACTGCCGCAGCAGGCGTCATCTCCATTACATTTGCAGCGAGGGCCTCCGACGCCGGCCAGCCATAAAGCCTCTCGGCAAATGAGTTCCAATAAATGATTTTGCCTTCGAGATCGGTGGCGATAACCGCCTGTTCCACCGCATCCAGCAAGTGCGCCTGAAAACTTATTTCTTCTTCGGCTTCTTTGCGCTCGGTGATATCGCGCAAATAAACCGATATGGCGTCTTCTGAAGGGTAGACGTGCGCTTCAAACCACCTGCCTTGAACAATCGGGGATTGCAGCTCAAAGTGCTGTGGCGCTAGATCTTTCGCAGCCTGTTGAAAACGAGGGTAAAGATCGGAATCGACGGCGCGGGGAAATACTTCCCAGATTACTTTGCCGAGCAACTCTTCACGAGTCTTGCCAAAACGCTCCAAAGTTTGCCGATTGATATCGGTGAAACGCCATTCGGTATCCAGCGAATAAAACAAATCGGTAATGCTCTCAAGGATAGTTACAATTTTTTGTTTCGACTCGCGCAAGGCCTCAAAGGTTTCATCGCGCTCGCGCGTAGCCTCCGCCAGTTCCATTTCATAAAGGCGGGCATTGCGCAGCGCGATTGCCGCCTGATCCGCGAGCGCCGACAACTGCCACTGCTCTTCACTATCCAAAGGTTCGGGGCGCGCTATTACCAGCAGCCCGTCCAGTGATTGCTTGGCGATGACGGGCACTGAAACCAGTACTTCTTCGTTACTAAGCGGAAGCGCTTCGCGTAGTTGTCTGACGACGTCCTCTTCCATTCGACCGCTGAAGGCTTTGGCGACAACGGGATCGATGCCGTAAGCCGCGCGGATGCGCAATTGCCCCTGCTGATCGACGAGTAGAAGTACGCTTACCTTTGCCTCAACCAACTGGGCAGCGTTTCGGACAATCAGGTCCAATACTTCATCGAAGTTTAGTGAGGTAGTGATGGCGCGGTTGATTTCCGCCAACCGGCGAGACGGATCCTTTTTTACAAACCCTGGCTCTGCCATAACAAATAGTTCTATACCTTCTTTACAATCACGCCCTTGTTTGTAATTTGCAGGTCGTGTTCACGATTGTCATGGGCACTGCCACGGGTTTTAATGATTCGCAACGTGCGCTGCATCTCAGGTCCCGCTTTAAAACGCAACAGGATTACGTTGTCCGCCATGTTCGAGACCTCCTGATCGCTAATACCATGCACCTCAAACAGGTTTGTCAGTTCATACATCATCAGGCAGGTCACGTTTTCCGCGGCAAACCACTGCGTCAGCGCGTAGATAAAATCTGCGAAGCGCTGCCGATCCATGCTGCTGCGTTCCAAATCACCAAGGGCATCGATAACCACTCGCTTAATCTTCCCTTCGCGGACGCGCCGGAATATTTCACTGGTGATGGTGTCGAGCTGCAATTCGACCGGAGACCTGTATAGAAGATCGAAACCACCTCCGGGCAAAAGTTTGTCAGGCTCCCAACCAAAATTCTTCATGGTGCGCGACAGTTGCATAGGATTTTCCTGAAATCCCACATACAAACCCTGCTCTCCTTTTAGCGCGCCCTCAGTGATGAAATGCAAGCCAATGATCGTTTTGCCCGAACCCGTGGGGCCCGCCACCAGCGTAGTGCTTCCCCGCCAAAAACCCTCCGCGATCATGCCGTCCAAATTTGAGATGCCGGTAGCGACTCGTTCCAGCCGCTGCGAATAGGTTGGGCTAGTCTTTGGCGTCAGAAGCCGCGGATAAACTTCAACGCCGTCGCCATTAATTGAAAATGCATGCATGCCCGGTATCGAAGATGAGCCGCGCAACTTTTCCACTCTTAAAAAGCGCTGCTCTCTAACGTTAGTTGAATACTTCAACAATTGCAGCACCACGTCGGCAATCGCAAACTCCGGCAACTCTGTCATTGTCTCCTGGGCATATTCACCCACCAGAAAACTGGTGCATTGATACGACGACAGGACACTCGCCAGATCGTAGATAACGGTGCGACGCTCCTGGGGCGTGACCAATAGTTCGGTGAGCGCCTTGAATGAATCGATGAAAACAAAACGCGGCCGGCGCTCCATGAGCAGATTTGTAACCAGGTCGGGTAATTGATCGACGCCTGACTGCCTCAACATCAAGCCGAGGTCCTCGTAAAGCACCGAGACGCCCACCTTGGCGGTATCGAAGAACCGATGCGTCTGACCATGTACGATAAATTTATCGAGCGGCTCTGAAAGTGTAGTGAGATACAGCGCCGGAGCTTCAGCCGTAGCATTAGCAAATGCCAATTGTTCGGCTAGAAGCGTCTTGCCGGTACCCGGCGCTCCCATGATTACGCTGATCGTATTCACCGGTATTCCGCCGCCGAGCACTTCATCGAGTCCGGCGCAACCGGTCAGTATCCTGTCCGCCATCAAGTTCCTTCTCCCGCCGATTGCTTTTGCAAAACCAGTAGTTTTTCTAAAGTAGTAATCAACAACTCTTCATCGAGGGGCTTTGAGAGGAAGGCGTCGGCGCCGGCCTCGCGGGCGCGATCCTCTGCTTGCAGATGACTGAAAATCATCACCAGAATGTCCTTCGTTTCCGCGCCCGACTTTAGCGTGCGGCAAAGACTGAGGCCGTCCAGCTTTGGCACCAGGATTTCTGTCACCACAATTCTGGGCTTCAGCTCCTGCGCGCGCGCCAGAGCCGCAAGACCATCCTCAGTGAACTCGACGCCAAAGCCGGCTTGTTCGAGAAAAAAACGCTCAAGTCGTTGCACAATTGGATTGCGCTCAACAACCAGTATTAGAGCCCGTTGTTCGGGCTTATTGGGGGCAGGGGAATTTGGGACGGGAGACAACATGCCCTTGATCGGGAACTTCAAGTTCGGGTTAAGGGCGAACTTTATCGCAAGGCGGTAAGCGTGGCAAGCACTTAGTTAAGTTGCTGTCAGATTACACCCACGGTGTACAATGTGAGTCTGGACAAGTCGAAAGTCCAGACATCCCCTATGCCTCAGGAACAACCAAAAAAGCAAAGCGGCACTCGCAGCGAGACCGATTCGATGGGCCAGATTGAAGTGCCCGCGGACAAGTATTGGGGCGCGCAAACCCAGCGCAGCTTGATCCATTTTGCTATCGGCGACGATCGCATGCCGCGCGAAATGATTCGCGCGCTTGGCATTCTCAAAAAAGCCGCGGCCATCGTCAATCAGGAACTGGGAAAACTTCCGAGCGACAAGCTGAAGCTGATCGAACAAGCGGCGGATGAAGTAATTGCCGGCAAGCTTGACGATCATTTTCCATTACGCGTTTGGCAAACGGGCAGTGGTACGCAGACGAACATGAATGCAAACGAAGTGATCTCGAACCGCGCGATTGAGATCGCCGGTGGCGTTCCTGGGAGTAAAGAACCAGTCCATCCGAATGACGACGTGAATATGTCACAGTCGTCGAATGATACTTTTCCCACGGCAATGTATATCGCGGCGGCTGAGCAGTTGACCTGGTTGATTCCCGAAATCCAGAACGTCCACGACGCGATCGCTGCAAAAGCCGAGGAGTTCAAGGACGTCGTAAAAATTGGCCGCACTCACCTTCAGGACGCCACGCCAATAACTGTAGGCCAGGAGATGTCGGGCTGGGCCAGTCTGCTTGAAAGAGATATTGAGCGCCTGAAAATGACTTTGCCGGGGGTATTGGATTTGGCGATCGGCGGCACTGCGGTCGGCACTGGGCTGAATTCGCATCCTGAATTCAGCGAGCGTGCCGCGAAGAAAATTGCGGAGCTGACCGGGCTCGCTTTCAAATCACATCCAAACAAGTTTGCAGCGCTTTCCGCGCACGACGAAATCATTTTTGCGAGCGGCGCCCTCAAAACGCTGGCTGCCTCGCTGATGAAAATTGCCAACGATATTCGTTGGCTGGCGTCCGGCCCGCGCTGTGGTTTAGGTGAATTGACGTTGCCCGAGAACGAACCCGGCTCGTCGATCATGCCGGGCAAGGTCAATCCGACTCAAAGCGAAGCGATGACGATGGTGGCGGTGCAGGTTTTCGGCAACGATACCGCCATCACCATTGCCGGCTCGCAGGGGAATTTCGAGTTGAATGTGTATAAGCCGGTGATGATTCATAATTTTCTGCATTCGATTCGTTTGCTGCACGACGCGTGTCACAGCTTTGTTGAATATTGCATCAAGGGCATTGAGTTGAATCGCGAACAGATTGACCATTACTTGAAAAACTCGCTGATGCTGGTGACCGCGCTCAATCCGCACATTGGCTATGACAAGGCGGCGCAGGTGGCAAAGAACGCGCATAAGAAAAAGATCAGTTTGCGCGAGTCGGCAGTTGAGCTGGGATATTTGAGCGGCGAGGAGTTTGACAAGTACGTCAAGCCGGAAGAGATGACACACCCATGAGGATTGGCGATTGCCGATTTGCGATTGCCGATTGTTTTTCCAATGAAGGCCCACTGTTAGCCTTAGGAACACAGACCACCCTAAACGGCCTGCAAATAATCACAGCCAACTTATTGTTTTGAATCTGTGAAATCTGCGTAATCTGCGGATAAGTGTTGAGTGAGAGTGGGTTTCGCAATTGCCTGACAAAAACGATCGCGTTCAAGAAAATGTTGCCGGCGAATATTACGTCGACTCGACCTGCATCGACTGTGATGTATGTCGCGACACGGCACCGGCTAATTTTATGCGTTCCGACAAGAACAATTACTCTTTTGTGTTCAAGCAACCAGAGACAGAAGAAGAAAAAACGTTGTGTGAAGAAGCGGTGCTCTGTTGTCCGGTTGAAGCAATCGGCAGTGATGGGGAGCAGTAGGACGAATCTCTGTTCTTGTGTTCCAGAATGCAGTCGAAAGAAAAAGTACATTTGCCATTTTCCATTTCTCATCAGCGGTTTCAATTTAGGGAGTAGGATGAAGTTTGTAAATGAAGTCAGTTCCACCACGCGGTAGCGGGTGGGTTGGTATACTAGCACTCAGGCCTTGCATTGGTATTGAGCCTACTCCGACATGACGCTGGACGTTGGGCGCGCTCTCGCAAGGGTTGAGTGCCAACGTGTCGGCCCACCCGCTACCGCGTGGTGCTACTGACCTCATCGGGCCGCCTCAATGAGTGACTGGACAACTTGAGTTCGCGAATCGGAAATGGAAAATCTTCTGTCCGACACTAGATCATGACTTTCACTAGCCCGTCTTCCACAATCACCTCGTAAGTCTCAACCTTCTCACGAACGGTAAGGCATTCGCCGCTGCGCAAGTCAAATTGCCAGCCGTGCCAATCGCATTCGATCACTCGATCGCAAAGAATCCCTTCTGACAATGGCGCACCCTTATGAGGACAGTAGTTCTCGATGGCATAGAATTCGCCATCAATGTTGTAGAGAGCAATCTCGCGCTCCTTAGTCAATTCGACCGTTTTGCGGCTTCCGACCGGCAAATCTTCAAGGCGACCGATAACGATTGTGCGGAGCAAATTCCCAGCCTCTTTGGAATCTATATTGTCAGTACCAATTGATTGCATTGCATGAATCGTAACAAAACAGTATTAAAGGACCAACGAACGGGAAGTAGGACGAACATTCCTGCCTGCCCCGTTGGTATTAGCGTGGTTGTACAAGAGCGAGAACTGCAGCGCGCAAGAATACTGGGGCTTAGCCGTTCTGGAAAGGTGGCGCAAGCTGAACGTTGGGCGCCTAATCCGAAGGTTGGAAAAGGAACTATTATGCGTGGAAAAATTTTAACGATGCTCGGTGTTTTGGCCCTGCTAACACTCTTCGCAGGTCAGACATTCGCCAAAGAAATTACTGTTCGCGGCAAGCTGAAAAGGACAGTTGAAGCCGGTGGTTGGGTGATTGTTGCTGGTAATCAGAAGTACTTACTTCTCAATGCTCAGCGATATCAAAACGAGAAATGGTTCACGGAAACATCTGAAGTGGAAGCTGTCGGTGAAGTCAAAACAGATGTGATGACAACCTACATGGAGGGCACTCCGTTTGAAGTGCGAATGCTGCGCCCTTTAGCAGAAAGCGGTTCCACCGCCGCCATGCAAAGCGATTCAAGAACGCTGACTAAGGTTTTGGTGACCGGCAATTCAATAATTCAGGCGCAGCCCGACACTGCGATACTGAACATTTCCGTCGTGACCCAGGCGCGGGCCGCGCTCGATGCTCAACAACAGAATGCTAACAAGAGCGATGCGGTTGTTCGCGCGCTTAAGTCCGCGGCAGGCGCCGGCGCTGAAATCAAGACCAGCGGCTACAGTCTGCAACCGCAGCGCGTTTACAAAGAAAACCAACCGCCCTCTATAGTCGGCTATGAAGCGCGCAACAGCGTTACGGTGACGCTTTCTGATCTAACAAAAGTCGGCGCGGTGATTGATGCTGCTTCCCAGGCGGGAGCAAACGATGTTTCCGGCATCTCCTTTACATTACGGAAAGATCGGCCCGCGCACGATCAGGCGCTGGCCGACGCTACGCGCGAAGCGGTTAGCAAGGCACAGGTAATTGCCACGGCGCTGGGCGGTCGTGTGGTGCGGATTCTCGAAGTGCAGGAAGAAGGGTTTGAACGACCACGACCCATTTATACGGATCAAATACAAACAATGCGCGCGGCGTCAGTTACACCGACACCAATTGAAGTGGGCACGCTCGATATCACATCGCGGGTGCAGTTGATTGCCGAAGTGGAAGTTGGCGTACGCTGAGCACGCAGTTTGTCTGTCTTATTTCATTAGCACCGTCGCTTCAGCACGGTGACCCGGGCTCGACGCCAACCGGAAACCGTCAAACGGTTTTCCTTCCGCGCTTGAACACCGATCACCGGGCCAAAGCCACGGTGCTAATGAGAAAGGCACTCAGGTTGAAATTGCATGAGTACTGTTTAGTGACGGCTGGTCGTGAGGATGTTTTCAGGATAATATCCTTGCTGTTCCCCTCTTAATGAGTTAGCCCCCCAGGAAAATTCAAAAAGCTCGCCTCGTTTTCAAGCGGGGCTTTACTTTCTTTTGACACGAGGAGGGAAGAACGATGGCTAGATACCGTAACGATGACGAGCGCGAGTTTAGTCCGCGCAATGATCGCTTTGAACGAGAACGACCCTGGAACTCCAACGAGCCTTATGAGAACCCGGGACGTTCGGCGAACGAGTACGACCGGCGTGACTTTGGCAGAGGCAGGTTTGGCGAACGCGCCGATTACGAATACAACGAGCCGCGCTACAACGATTATTCAAGAAACTACCCGCAGGAAAATGTGCGTCGCCCCAATGATGGCCGCGACTATCAAACTGAACCACGATATTACGATCGCGGCACTCGTTCACGACTCCGCTGCCGCGACATCATGACGCGCGATCTGGCTGTGGCAACTCGCGATACTACCTTGCGGGAAGTGGCGATGATGATGCGCGAGGAAGATACAGGCGTGATTCCGGTAGTTGATTACGGCGGGGGCAATGGGGATGGCCGGGCCAATCCAGCCAACAATCGGCTCAGCGGCGCCAGCTACGGTACCGGCAAGCTGGTTGGATTGATTACCGATCGCGACATAGTTGTGCGCGGCGTAGCCGAGGACAAAGACTGCGCTACCGTCCGCGTTGAAGAAATCATGTCCACCGATGTGCATACGGTCCGGCCGCACGATCGAGTTGTTGATGTGCTCAGAAAAATGGGTGACAAACAAGTGCGGCGCATTCCGGTGGTGAGCGAGAACGGCAACTTGCGCGGCATTATCTCCCTGGCCGATGTGGCGGTGGAAACTGAGGCTGATCGCGAACTTGGCGCGGCCCTCGAAGACATTTCTCGGGAGTCATCCTTCTGGGGGAAAATCTTCGGCTAACAACCTGCGAAAGATGCGGCAAAGGGGGAGGCAGCACCGGTCTCCCCTTTTGCACCTTTGCACAGTTCCCGTATCCTATAAATCATGCGAATTCCTAATCGTGAGTTTTCCCTGCTAACGGTCTCTCATCGTGTCAGGCCTTCAGGTCGCCTGTGGAATCCGGCCGCCGATGTGTATCGCACGGCAGATGGTTGGATGGTTAAGCTGGATGTTGCCGGAATTTGTGCCGACGAGCTGGAGATCGATTTGGATCAGGCAAGCTTGAGAGTGCGGGGTTGTAGACGTGACACGGTCTACAAAGAAGGCTTTAGTTATCAGCAAATGGAAATAACCTATAGCCGATTTGAAAAGACGATCCAGTTTCCCTGTCCGATCGAAGAAGCATCACTCGCGCATGATTATCGCGACGGGTTTTTAATAATCAATCTGCATTGCAAGTAGGATTGTGTGTCACGCGAACATTTCCAGGATTAATTAACGATGGCAGAAAATGCTGACAAAACAAAAGCTGAACCGGAAGCTGAAATAACGGCTGCTGAGGTCGTGACTCCCTCGCTAAAGCCTGGCGAGCCTTTTGAAGTTGCGGTGCTGGCTTTGCAAAACACGACGCTCTTCCCGGAAACGGTTGTTCCCTTATCGGTGGGACGGCCGCGCTCGGTTGCGGCAGTTGAAGCGGCGCTGGGCACGGAAGAAAAACTGTTGGGCTGTATCACTGTGCGTCCCGAAATTACGCTGGGCACTCAGGACGCGAAGGCTGCCGATCTTTACGAGGTCGGCACGCTGGCCATGATCAAACGCATGGAGCGTCTCGGCGATACGGTGCACATTATTGCGCAAGGCACGGATCGCATTAAAGTTATCTCGTGGAAACAAGAGGAGCCTTACCTGCGCGCGGTCGTGCAAATGCTTCCCGCGGTGCAAACGAAGGACACAGAAGAAGTAGAGGCCACCAAGCGAAATGTGCAGTCGATGGTGCAACAGGCGCTGGCACTTTTGCCGGGAATCCCACCTGAAGTTCGGGTTGCAATTCTCGGTTCGGTAGAGCCGGTGCGGCTCGCTTATTTTCTCGGCTCGATCCTGAACCTTGGGGTCGAGCAGGAACAGAAGATGCTCGAAGCAGATTCTGCTGACGAGCTGTTGCGGCTGGCCCATGGCTACCTGGCGCGCGAGTTGGAAATTATTCAACTACGCTCGAAAATTGCCACCGAGGCGCAATCTGAAATGGATAAGGCCCAGCGGGATTACGTTTTGCGCCAGCAAATGAAGGCTATCCAGAAAGAACTGGGCGAGGATGAAAGTGGCGAACAGGCTGAGGCTGAGATGCTGCGCGAACGTTTGGCAAAGGCTGACTTGCCCGACGAAGTAAGAACGGAAGCGGAACGCGAGTTGAAGCGTCTGGAAAAACTTCCCGCCGCCGCCCCGGACTATCACGTCATTCGCACCTATCTGGAATACGTTCTGGAACTGCCCTGGAGAAAATCTTCGGAAGACAAGCTTGATCTAAACGAAGCGCGCAAGATTCTCGACGAAGATCATTACGGTCTGGAAGATGTGAAGGAACGTATTCTCGAGTTTCTGGCGGTCATTAAACTTAGGCCGGATACCAAGAGTCCGATTCTTTGTTTTGTCGGCCCGCCCGGCGTAGGTAAAACGTCGTTGGGCCGTTCGATTGCGCGAGCGTTAGGCCGGCAGTTTGAGCGAATGTCGCTGGGAGGCATGCGCGACGAAGCCGAGTTGCGCGGCCATCGACGCACCTACATTGGTTCGATGCCCGGCAGGATCATTCAATCGCTGCGTCGCGCGGGCGTGAACAATCCGGTGCTGATGCTTGATGAAATAGACAAGCTGGGCAACGACTATCGTGGCGACCCATCATCAGCATTACTCGAGATTCTGGATCCGCAACAGAACAATTCGTTTCGCGATCACTATCTGGATCTGCCGTTTGATCTTTCGCGCGTCTTTTTTATTGCCACCGCGAATCAGCTTGGTCCAATTCCCGCGCCGCTGCGCGATCGCATGGAAGTTATTTCCATTCCCGGTTACAGCGACATGGAGAAGTTGCAGATTGCCAAACGGTATTTGATTCCGCGGCAGACGGAAGAGAATGGCTTGAAGCCCGGCCAATTGACAATCACCGATGCGGCAGTCGAATTAATCGCCACGCGTTACACGCGCGAAGCGGGTGTTCGTCAAATCGAACGGACCATCGGCAGCATTGCGCGCAAGGTAGCGCTGAAGATTGCGCAGGGCGAAGCAGAAACAGTCAACGTGGATGCAGCGGACATTCACGATTATCTTGGCGCCCCTCGATTTTATCCCGAGCAGGCGCGTAAGGAGTTGCCTGCTGGTGTTGCCACTGGCATGGCATGGACCGAGATGGGTGGCGAAGTTCTTTTCATTGAAGCGACCTTGCTTCCCGGCGGCAGAGGTTTGACTATCACCGGACAGCTTGGCGAAGTAATGCAGGAATCTGCGCGCGCGGCCCAGTCGTATCTCTGGTCACACGCAAATGAGTTTGGCATCAATCCGGATATGTTCAAGGATTATGGGGTGCACCTGCATGTACCGGCCGGAGCGATTCCTAAAGATGGACCAAGCGCGGGCGTTACGATCACCGCGGCACTGGCTTCGCTTTATACGGGTCGGCGGGTGCGTCCGGATACGGCAATGACTGGTGAGATAACACTTTCCGGTTTGGTCTTTCCGGTGGGCGGCTTGAAAGAAAAGATACTAGCAGCACATCGCGCGGGCATTCGTCGCATACTACTTCCGGCGCGCAACGAAGCCGACATTGAAGACCTGCCTGACGATGCTCGCAAGGAGTTGCAGATCGTGTTTGTCGCGCGGATTAGTGAAGTGATCGACGCCGCGCTTGAAGTGTTGGTGGCAAACCCGCCGCCGCCACTTCCGTCCGGCAGCCCGCGTGATGCAGCCAGCCGGCAAACCGAGCCGACAATGGAACCAATAGCCGTACGTCAAGCTTAAGAGAAGTTTGTGGAAGGCAACAAAAAAGGGTGGGATGATCCCGCCCTTTTGTCTTCGGTCGACCGAAAGATGAGGCCATCAGCGAGATGCTCGACGAGATCTCTATTTCTTCAGTTGGTCCTTGAGATTCAGATTGCGAATCAGCCGGTGCAAATAATTTGGATGGACCCCCAAAATCTTTGCGGCTTCCGTAAAGTTGCCATTCGCCTGAGCCATGGCGCTGAGAATGATTTGCTTCTTGGTTTGCATCACGGCTTCATGATATTTCGTCGCCGGTTCAGAAATGATGGACGCTGATTCAAGGATGGATTCAGGCAAGTCCTCAGGTAGTATTCTTTCTGTGCTACCGAGCACTACTGCTCGCTCGATCGCGTTTTCCAACTCGCGCACATTGCCCGGCCAATCGTAACCGACCAAACGCGCCTGCGCCTGCGGCAAAATTCCCATCACCCGACGATTGCACCTCTTGCCATACTTGGCCGCAAAATAGTTTGCCAGCAACGGAATGTCTTCCGGGCGATTTCTAAGTGGCGGCATCTCGATACTGACGACGTTAAGACGGTAATAAAGGTCCTGCCGGAAAGTCCCCTGGCTGACTGCCTCTTCAAGATTTCTGTTTGTGGCCGTGATAACGCGGATGTCCAACTTGATTGACTTGGTACCACCGACACGCTCGAACTCTCGCTCTTGCAAAACGCGCAGCAGCTTCACCTGCAGCGCTGAGGACAGTTCGCCAATCTCGTCGAGAAACACTGTGCCGCCTTCAGCAACTTCCAACCGGCCCTTCTTCTGGGCCAGGGCGCCGGTGAATGAACCTTTTTCATGCCCGAAGAGTTCGCTTTCAAGCAGCGATTCCGCAAGCGCCGCGCAGTTTACCGCCATGAAAGGTTTACTGGCGCGCTTGCTGTTCTGATGAATGGCGCGCGCCGCCAACTCCTTGCCTGTTCCACTTTCGCCGAACAGCAGCACGGTTGCATCCGTAGGCGCAACTTTCGAAATAAACTGCAGGACATCGCGCACGGCTTCGCTTTCACCAACGAGGTTGTGTTCAATATTGAAGTCAGCGATCAGTCTCTGATTTTCACTTACCAGCCATTCGATGTGCCGCGCATTTTCGATGGCCACCGCGCTGATCGCGGCTATCGCGGTCACCAGTTGCAAGTGGTCCTTGTCGAAATCAACGTCGGGTTCGCGCGTGTCGAGGTAAATCACTCCGACGGGGCGATCGAGCATAATTAATGGCACGCACAGAATTGAGTGTGGCCGATCGCGCACCAAACTCTCGGACTCGAAACTCGGCGCACCCGGCTGGTTCGCAATCAGGATGGACTCGCGTTGCTGCAAAACTGTTTTGGTTATAGTGCGGCTGATCTTGATCGATTGATCCGGGCCGCGGTGCCGGTGCAACGCGAAGACTGAAGCGAATTCCAGTTCGTCATCTTTAGCGTGCTCAGCCGTGAGCAGAATGGCGCCTCGTTCGGCGGGCACAACTTCAAACAATAACGCGAGCAAGGTCTTTCTCAGTTCCTCAACACCACGAATCGCATTGACCGTCGTGCTGATCTTCATCAACGCGCTGAGGTCGCGGGCCATCAGGTAGAGCGCGTCATCAAATTTGATCTGCAACGTGGAACCGCTGACAACATGGGCGTCGTCGAACTGAATGCTGGTTGATAGTGCGGCAGTGTCACTCTCATGCAGCAAAAACAAAAACTGAGAGTCGCCAATGCGAACGCGATCGCCGTGTTGCAGTGTTCGAAGTTTAATTGGAACGTCGTTGATGAAGGTGCCGTTCAGACTCTCCAAATCCAGAATTACAAACTGGTCGTTCTCTTTCTCGATTTGAGTGTGGCGTCGCGAAACCGAAGCGTCGGCCAGGCACAGCGTTGCAGCCGTCTCGCGGCCAATGACCACCGGAAAGTCTTCGATTGAAAAGACGGCCCCTTTAAGTCTTCCGGCGATTGCTGTAAGTCGAGGGTTCATCGAATTGTGTGAGCCTTTGGAAGCCTGATCTCGGTCAGTTTACGCGTACCCGCGTGCCGGGGGCAATGGTCAGGTTACGGCTGACGACTCTATCTGAACAGCACCTCGGGTCTATCTAACCGGATAGACTCTCAAGCTGCGCTATTTTTTTCGCAAAGGATCCGGTTTGGCGATTGCGTCAACTAAATCACGGAATAATTGCCTTTGGAGGAGTGTGAAGCAGAGTGATCAACGAAGCGCGCAGCGTGGCACGCCGTTGGCATTAGATGAGCACAAATGAAAAAAGAACTTCTAAAAGGATTCTCGCTGCTGGCGGTAATAATCGTGCTGGCGCTGATGACCGCGGTCGCTTCAGTGAATGCAAACGCGCCATTAAGCGAAGACGAGGGTTCCGTCGCAGTTAGTCGCTGACTGTCAGGTCGCTCTCTTGCGCCGCACTGAAAGCGTCCGGTTACGAGCGCCGCTTTTAATACGAACTTTGCTTTCCCACGCAACGGCCGGCGGACTCCCACTCTCTCCGGCTGATTGCCGCAAACCAAAAGGCAACCCAATGCCCCGGGTTGCCTTTTTGGTTTCAATACTAACCCAATGTCCAATGTCCGCAACTCGCCTTTGCACAAAAAGCGCTTGATTGTTCAGGAATCTGAGCTACGCCGATTGCGGCTTGCCGCCGCACAGTGCGGAAAGGCTCGGCCTTTCCGGAAGCAAACTCCCACCTCTTTTCCTGAGGCTGAGCCTCAGGAAAAAGTCATTAAGGGGAACTGAGCGGAAAGCCATAGGCATTCCGCACTGTGCGGCGGCAAGCCGCAACCCAATCGCTCCTGCTGCTGCGAGCCAACAAACGTCGAGCGTTGGACCTTGGACTACTACGGCACAATCTTCCAGTTGTTTGTAGGTTCCGTTGGGATCGTTTTATGGCGCTCGACCCAATCAATAATCAATTCCCGAATCTCCTGGCTTGAGCGATAAACAACTGGCCCGCCCTTGTACATCACGTAGCCGCCACCGCCATTCACACGATAATTGTTAGTCGCCAACCGCAGCTTCTGCCCAGGAGAAAGAGCCTTGCCGCGGAATTGCAGGTTTTCGATTCGCTGGCCAACAGGCTTCGAGATGTTCAGCTGATACGTAACGCCTTCGGCAATATCAAAATTGTAACTGGGAATCTTTTCATCCACCAGATCGCGCGTAGTTTTTCCCGGTTGGTAAGGGCGAAAATATTTTGCCGAGTGTTCCAGCGCCTCTTTCAGTTGCTGACCGGTTACTTCGAGAACTACCAGCGTGTTTTCGTAAATGTAGAGCCCGGCAATATCGCGAACTGTCACTGGTCCTTTGGCGATGCGCGCTTTCTCGTTGAAACTTGCGACCATCGACACGTCCGCCTTACCTGCTTCCATCTGCACTCGCTGAATCAGATCCAGAATCGCGGTGTCACGAAAGGTAGCGTCAGCCGCCGTTAACTCCGCAGCCGACTCGCCGATGGGATGCGACAACCAGGCCTGGGTCTCGCGGTCATACGGTTCGCCAATCTTCAACAATTCCGCGTCGGCTAACACTTTGTCGTCCACTGCGATCGTACGCGCTGATCTTGCGGCGATGCGCCAGCGGCTGTCCTCATTTTCCAGATAAAGATCGACGCGTGCCAGATGTCGTCCCCAGTAATCGGCTTGGATTAACTGCACGCCGTTGATAACCACCGAAGGTACATCGCGATGAGTATGGCCCATGAATATGAGATCGACACCAGGCACTTGCCGTGCGATTGCTATCGCTTCATTTTCGTTCGGAACCTGGCCGGGGTTGAGTTCTCCGGTGCGTAAGTCTTCTTCGAGGCCCATGTGCATCGCAATCACGACCACGTTAGCACGCTCTTTCCCACGCAACAGCGGCACCCACTTCCTCGCTTCGAGTAACGGATCTTTGAATTCGAGTCCCGCATAGTTCGGCGCGTTTTCCCAGTTGGGAATTCCCGGCGTCGT
>JACCVY010000075.1 GCA_013697915.1 Blastocatellia bacterium
GCACATGACGTGACGGTTTTGCTGACGCGCGTGAGCGCGGGCGATGAAAGCGCGCCGGGGAAGCTCTTGGAACTCGTCTATGACGATTTGCGCCATCTCGCCGCGGCATATATGCAGGACGAGCGCGCCGACCACACCTTGCAAGCGACCGCCCTGGTTCACGAGGCTTACCTGCGGATGGTGGATTGGGAAAACGTGAGTTGGGAGAACCGCGCACAATTCTTTGCGGTCGCCTCCCAGGTGATGCGGCGTGTCCTGGTTGACCACGCGCGTGGAAAAAATGCCGCCAAACGCGAGGGCTCGCAGCATATACTGGCGCTCGACGAGGCTGTAAGTTTTGCTGACGAAAAAGAGTTCGATCTGCTGGCGCTGGAAGATGCGCTGCTGAGTCTGGAGAAGCTGGATCCGCGACAGGCAAAAATTGTCGAACTCCGCTTTTTTGGCGGTCTATCAATCGAAGAAGTGGCGCATGTTTTGAAGATCTCTGCGACTACAGTCAAACGCGAATGGACAATAGCTAAGGCCTGGTTTCAACGCGAATTAAGGCAGGGCAATGTTGCGTAAATCCGAATCAATGTCAGAACCACCTGCGGTAGAGACCGAGTGGAAACTCAACGTGTGCTATGGGCAAGCGGTAACTTTAACGCAAAGGACGCGAAGGAATTCACAAAGGAACGCAAAGAAGGCTTTTCCTTCGCGACCTTTGCGAAGCACTTTGCGACCTTTGCGGTTAAGCTAATTGATTTGTTGTCACTCACTTTAGTTTTGACACAGCCTCGGTAGCGGGTGGGCCATAGCTGCGCCAAGAGTCGGCGGGGACGAAACCACTGCCCACCCGCTACCGCAGGTGGTTCTGACAGCGCCTGCATCGCAACCGACCCATACTTATATGCAGCAGCAGCAGGAATGGGAAAAGATTAAGGAAATTTTCACCGCAGCGCTGGACCAGCCGGTCGCTGAGCGGGAACGCTTCCTCGCCGAGGCGTGCGGCACTAATGAGCTACTGCGCGGCGAAGTCGAGTCGCTGCTCGCGGCCCACGAAGAACCGCAAAATCTGCTCGAGCAAAATGCCATTGACCTCGCCACACAACTGCAAACAAACGGACGCAAGTATGAAGGTAAGCGCATTGGCCAATATCGCATTCTGCGCGAGCTTGGCCGCGGCGGCATGGGCGTCGTGCTATTGGCGGTACGCGCCGATGAACAATACGAGAAGCAAGTCGCCATCAAGCTGGTCAAGCAGGGTTTCGACAGTGATTTCATCGTCAGCCGGTTTTTAAGTGAACGACAGATTCTTGCCAACCTGAATCATCCTAACATTGCGCGCTTGCTCGATGGCGGTGCCACCGAGGATGGCTCGCCCTACCTGGTGATGGATTATGTCGAAGGCGTGCCGGTTGATGAGCATTGCGACAAACATAAGCTTTCCACCTCCGACCGCCTGCGGCTCTTTGGCGCAATCTGCTCTGCTGTGGCTTACGCTCACCGGAACCTAGTAGTCCATCGCGACATCAAGCCGGGAAATATTCTTGTCACAGAAGACGGCACGCCGAAGCTGCTTGATTTCGGCATCGCCAAACTGCTCGACTCAACTGCCACGACGCCGAGTGAGCGGACGGCGACTATCGCTCGCATCATGACGCCGCAATACGCCAGCCCCGAACAGGTGCGTGGCATTGCAATCACGACTGCGAGCGACATCTACTCTTTAGGCGTTCTGCTCTACAAGCTTTTAACTGGGCATCATCCTTACCAATTCAAGACTCTGCTTCCAGCGGAAATCGAAAAAGTCATCTGCGAGAAAGAGCCGGAGAGACCGAGTACGGCGGTTACTCGAGTCGAAGTGTCGACGGATGCTGACGGTATGACGACGGGCACAGTCACACCCCTTTCGGTTGGCGAAGCGCGGGGCGAGCAGCCTGAAGGCTTGCGGCGGAGGTTGAAAGGCGACCTCGATAACATAGTGTTGATGGCGATGCGCAAAGAGCCGGAGCGTCGTTATTCATCGGTTGAGCAGTTATCCGAAGATATTCGCCGCCACGTGGGATGGCTTCCCGTAGTCGCCACCAACGACACTTTCAAATACCGCGCGCGCAAGTTTGTCGCCCGAAACAGAGTTGCGGTTGTCGCAGCGAGTTTTATCGTCCTCGCGATTGTCTCAGGCCTGGTTGTCTCGCTCTGGCAGGCGCAGAACGCTCGCCGTCAACGCGATGTCGCGCGGCAGGAGAAACTGAAGGCGGAACGCATTAATGGGTTCCTGCAAAGAATGCTTTCCTTCTCGAACCAAAGTATCTCTTCCATTTCGCCGGTGGCCCAGAAAAAGGATGTGTCGGTCAACGAAATGCTCGACCAGATCGCGCCTCAGATTGAAACTGAACTCGCAGACCAACCAGAAGTGCGCGCCCAACTGCTTCGCACTGTCGGCACGGCTTACGCTTCGCTCGGGCAATACGATCCAGCGGAGAAGAACTTGCGAGCCGCGTTGGAGACTCAGACATGCGTAAATGGCGAAGACAATGCTGAGGCCGCAGCGACCATGGCCGAACTCGGCGTGCTTTTGCTTCGCGAGATAAAATACGAAGAATCCCAAAGGCTATTGCAAAAGGCCGTAAACTTTTATCAAAAACAGCAGCAGAACAACGGCCCCGATCAGAGTCCCGCAAAGCTCGCGCTGGCCATGGATTATCTTAGCGCAGTAGCTCAACTCCAGGGCGATCCAAAGACTTCTCTGTCGCTCATGAAGCAGGCACTACAGATTTCTAGGAACGCAAATTTACAGGGGGCTGAGCGCGGCGTTCTAGCGCTGAATACCTCAGACCTCGGCGCAGTTCTTTTCCTGCAAGGAAACGTCGAGGAGGCGGAACCCTACCTGCTCGCCGCCGTTCCCGAGTTCCGCAAGATCTCAAACCCGCCGCGCTGGGAGCTGGGTACGACGTTGGTGTTTTTAGGTGTGATCGCAACGAATAAGAACCGGTTGGACGATGCCGAGAAATATCTGCTGGAGAGTGAGCAGATATTAAGGCGAACGCTTGGTGAAAAAAATCGATACCTGGCGGCGGCCATTATGCAGCAGGGCAATGTGCTCTTACTCAGGAACGATCTCGCCGGCGCGAAAAAAAAAGCTGAGGAATCGCTGGCGATGATTCAGGCCGTTTCCCCAGACGACAAAACGACGTGGGTAAGGCCGATCATCGCGCTGGGGGACATTGCTGTAAAAGCCGGCCAAGCACGCGCAGGCGAGGATTATTTCCGGCAAACGTTAGCCATACTCGAACAGAAGTCGTCTAAAAATTGGGTGCTCATCGCGCCTGTGAAAATTAAGCTGAGTCAGTTGCTGCTGGCACAAAAGCGTCTGCCCGAAGCCGAGAACATTGCCCTCCAGGCTCATGAAGAAGTCCGACAAAACCTCGGCGAGCAGAATCCGCTGCTGAAAACAACTGCCAAGAACTTGATTGAGATTTATGAAAAGCAGGGAAAACACGATCTGGCTCAAAAACTAAAATGACCCCTGGAGAACTTTGGAAGCAACTTGAACACGACAGCTCTTGGGCGTGACCTGTGCGGAGAGTTCTTAAAACTGAGCCGCCCTTGTCGCAATTTTGTCGTAATCCATAAGACCCACTCAGCCAATAGCGCACACATGCGCCACGCGGTTTGCGATCTGGCCATAGTCTTTGGTTTTTGTTTGCGAGGTGGCTGGTGTGTTTAGAGATTGGTGGGATTCATAACTCCATGGTCGGGAGTTCACGTCGCTACCGCGCCGCAGTCTCTTCCAGAAACAGAACGAAGATGGGGCTAAGATGGTGGCGGGACGTGTTGATACTAAGCCAGCCGAAGCGATACCTTGACGACCGCTAGGCGCGTAAATACTGGCTGGCATTGTCAACTTAACCTGACAAAGAAATAAACAGCCCGTCATCGGGCAAGGTGAATCCTCGTTCATCTTGTCGATTGATGACGGCCCTCTTCAAGCTGCTAGATGGACGCCAATCACCTCTTCCCAAACCGCAAATCTTGTCTTCATCACTTCTCGGTAATTACGAGCCGCGTACAGGTGTCTGCCCACTCGGAAATGTGATGAGATGGCCCCGAAGGCTGAGAGGAACCGCTGTACCTGACCGGCTGACTTGAAACCGCGCATTACTTTCTCCCGTAATCTGGTCGGTTGATGCGAATTCTCAGCGCGGTTATTCTGGCCCTTGTTTTGGCAATGCTCGACGCTCGGCATGATCTCAGCCTTCGCCGCGCTATAGCTGCGGAGTTGGTCGGTAATAATTACCCGCGGCACGTACTGCAGTCCCTTCAAGAGCTTGCGAAAGAATTTCTTAGCCGCCTTCTTGTCTCTGCGACTCTGGACCAGGATGTCCAAAACGTCGCCATCCTGATCCACTGCTCGCCACAGATAATGAACGCGCCCGTTAATCTTGAGAAACACCTCATCGAGGTGCCACCGGTCGCCTGGTCGAGGACTTCGATGACGCAGGTGGTTGGCATAAGTCTGACCGAACTTGAGGCACCATTCTCGGACAGTCTCATAGGTGAGCGAGACTCCGCGTATGGACATCATCTCTTCAACGTCGCGGAAGCTCAGCGAGAAGCGGAAATAGAGCCAGACACAATGACTGATGATCTCAGCGGGAAACCGGTGGCGACGATACAACGACGGAGAGACATTCATCAGCTAATTATGCTGCAGCCGCC
>JACCVY010000089.1 GCA_013697915.1 Blastocatellia bacterium
CGCCCCGGATTTGAGAATCAAGCGACCCCCACCACCGGCACAGCGGCGTGAGCGTGGTCGTCGGCGGTAAGTTGGCATTACCCTCGTATTTTGGTACGATTTGGCGCATTCCGCCCCCCGATTGGTATACTTTCTTGGTGTTTTAGAAGGTTTACGTACCAGAATAGCATTTGTACACACCACACGAATAGGTACAAAATAGCCCCGATATCGTTCAAAATAGCCTCTCGCATAGGTACAAAGTGGACTACCAAACTTGACCCACTTTTCTGCATGTTTCACCCCGGCGAAACCCTCAAGACAAGGACTTTACCCGATCGGTATGTACACTTGGCTAGGTCTTGCACTCAGTCCGTTGGTGGGTCCACCCACCTGCGCATCCACCTTTAGGTGTTCATCGGATGCAACTGGCCGACCTTCGCTTCCGCTTTTGTTTCCTACTGTATTACCTAGAATGTATGACATTGTATGACATCTTAGATAATACTGTAGAGAGTAGTCTCCGAGGAAAACGTCCTCTGCCTGCGATAGCGGTCTGCGATAGCGGATACGCTATTGTCAAGACGTTGTTCGGGCGGGTGGTTCACCCAGACTTGCTTCGGCCAGTTATGGGTGAGGTAGGAGCCTTCTCTCTACATACGGTCGGGGCCACAAGGCGAATCTTGACAACTGTACATGAATGAAAGCAGGATACCAACCCAGTGACCCTTGACCGATTCTCTGAATCCGGCGACTCTCAGTTCGAGGCTGATCTACAGAAGGCGCGGGGTTACAAGGCCATCACGCAAGAAGAGATCACGAAGGCTTACTCCCAGTACTCAGGGCAGGGGCTCAAGTTCGGGCAGGTCACCAGGACTCAATCCGACGATCAGTTGCTCCAACGCTCGCGGGATGTGGTCTTGGCGTGGTGGAAGAAGCAAAAGAGCGACGCTGCTACATTGAAGGCTAACAATGCGGCTACCGTCGCGACTAACTCCGCCGCTGCCGCCGCTGCGGCCAAGGCCGCCTCCTCCACACCCGCGCGTGGGTCATACACCCTTCCCAGCGGGGGCTCCGGTACTGGGGGCGCCTCGATGCTCAACACAGCCTACTCTAGGACCCCGACCCCGACGACCTACCGCCCGCTCCCGTCCATCGTTGACGGTGGACATCCTTCTATGGCCGTCCTGACTCCTCAGGAGGTTGCCCTCCTGATCAAGCAGATGGGTATAACGGACCTCTACGCAGGAAGCGTCCCCGCCAAGTACCTCACCTCGCTGGCTATCCTGCGTAACTACCTCGCTGGCTACAAGGTGACTCTATCGCTCAGGACCGCCACCACTGCACGTATGACCTCGCGTGGTGTATACTAGACGCATGACTAAGGAAGGATTCTGCTCCCTCTGTAAGAACCCCAAGGTTCTGCTACTCAACAACGCTGTCGCAGCGGGCAAGGGCTACACCATCGTCTCCCGCGAGATGGAGCCTATGGGACTCACCTTCTCTAAGGGGACGTTCTTGGAACATAAGAGGCACATTACTAGTCCCCTGAGGACCTTGGTGGACAACGCACGAGAGAATCCCGTGCTCATCCCTAAGAGCAACCGGGCGGTCCTGGAAGCGATCCGCGACATGGGTATGTTGCGTGCTCAAGAACACCCCGAGGAGGTATCGGTCAACCACGCGCTTAAGGCGGCCAAGATTCTTCAGGACGCCGAGGGGAAACAGGAATCCGTTCTGGTCATCTTGGCTCAGGCGGTACAGAACCGTCCACCCGAAATGATTGAGGGGACCTACAAGGAACTTGAAACACAGGAGGTTATCTCTAATGGCTAAGATCAGAGTTCTTATCTGGAACCTACGCTTCAACTGGGCCTGGCGCCTGCTCCCCAGTGAGCATAAGCATGTCGCCATCGTTGACAAGGGTGAGTCCTGCGAGCGATGCGAGTACACCTTCGCGAACTTGGAGGATTAGACATGGCTAAGACCGACATCAACCACAGGGGACCCGCGCAGACGCGCGTTCTTGATAACGACGTTATCCTACTGCGCGAAGTGAGTTTCCGCAAACTGGGGGCGGGCATCACTGATATGCTCCGTCAGACACACCTGCGCGCTGGCGAGCCCGAGGGCGACCAGCCGTGGTTTGCAGAGGGCTATGTGGCGGCTGAGCAGCCCCGTGATTACATGATCTCGGTGGCTCTGCTGGAGGCGACGACTGGCTTCGCTATTGCACGTACCGACAATGGCGAGATTCTCGCCCACTTCGCAGTCAAGGAGTACGTCAAGGCGGCCGACATCGCCAACAGGGCGAAGATCGACATGGCCGTGAAC
>JACCVY010000104.1 GCA_013697915.1 Blastocatellia bacterium
CAGTATCTCTTCTTCCTCGCGGCAGATACTGCGCCCAAGCCCCACGAAGCCCATAATCCCGCCTGAAGCTTTTGCGATGCTGGAGCAATCAGCGACAAGCTCGTTTATCTTTAGGTCACGCTTGTCCGGTGGCAGCGTCCGCCACATTGCCGCAATGAGCTGCAACGTCCGGTTGAAGAATTCCTCAGGCGGTCTTCGGTCGAGCCACTCGGACAGTTGCTGAAAAGCCCGACTCACTTCTTCCACGCCGCGGAGCCCGGCCGCTTCGAAGATAAGGCGACGCTCGCGCTCCGTGATCTCTCCCTCGGCCCACGCCACTTGCACGAGCGGCGCGAGGTAAAGCAAATTCACTGTCTCGCCCGTGTAGCCCAAGTCTTGAAGACCTTGCAGAATCTCTTGATCGACGACGACGAGGGCTTCGGCCATCCTTTTGCGGTCGGCCTCCAACTCCACTCCACGCCTCAGCCTTTCAAGCAGTTCATGCTCTTTCCGGCGAAAGTACTCCTCCTCCAGCGCCCGCTTTCGATCAGCAAATGAATCTCTCTCTGACATCGCCAACCCTCCTTTATTTTATTCGTCGATGCGTGCTCCGTTTCCTCTCGATGACCCAGCTTGCGAGTGAGAGGGCGGAGACGACGCTAACCTCGGCAGAGCCAGAGCCTCTTTCTCGCGCAGGTGACGACTTTTCAGGGCGGAGCGTACTCGGCTCTTGAGGTTGGAATGGTCTGGCCGGACCCGCGCGACGAGCACCTTGTCCACCCGGTTGTCATCCATGTCCATCACCTCAAAACGCAGGCCATTCCATTCAAAGTGATCGGCAGCAGCGGGAATGCGGCCCAGGCGCGTCAACACGAAGCCGGCCAGAGTTTGATAGTTGTCCTTTTCATGTTCGGGCATTTCCCTGTTGCCGAAGAGGTCTCTGAACTCATCTATCGGCAATCTCCCGTCCAGTAACCACGAGCCATCTTCCCGCCTGACGACCTGCGGCTCAGCGGGCACACCAGCCGAAGGCATGTCGCCAACAATCGCTTCTAAAATGTCATTGAGTGTCACCAGTCCCTCGACATTGCCGAACTCGTCAATGACCAGCGCAACGTGCGTCCCCGTCTGCTTGAACAACTCAAGCACCTTCAACGCGCCCATGCTTTCGGGCACGAACAGAGGCCGACGTGAGGCTTTCCGCAGCTCGATTGGTTGTCCCCCAATGCAATCCGTTAACAGTTCCTTCGCTCTCACCACGCCGAGTACGTTGTCGAGGCTCCCTTCGCTCACCGGAAACCAAGAGTGGACGCTCCCACTTATCTTGCGGCGGAGTTCATGAGAAGAGTCGTTCGCATCGAGCCAGATGGTCTCCAGACGAGGCGTCATCAGCGCGCTGACGCGGCGGTCGCCTAACCGGAACACCCTCTCCACCATGTCCTGCTCCGCCTCTTCGAACATCCCGGCCCGTGTTCCTTCCTCGATCAAGATCTTAACCTCCTCGGCGGTCACCGGATGCTCGGCGGCGCGTCCCGCGCCCAGCGCCCGAAGCACTAACGTGGTCGAGGCTCCCAGCAGCCGAACGACCGGCGAGGCGATCCTCGACAGTGTGCGCATCGAGGGGGCGACGGCGGCAGCGATCCGTTCGGGGCTGTTGAGCGCGAGCCGTTTGGGCACCAACTCGCCGAGGATCAATGCGAGGTAGGTGATCCCCAGCACCACCATGCCCAGACTGAGGGCTTCGCTATACGGCGCCAGCAAAGGGACGCGGCTCATTTGGAATGCCAGTTGCCCGGCGATGGTCCCACCACCCAATGCGCCAGCCAAAATTCCGACCAGAGTGATACCGATCTGGATGGTTGACAGGAAACTTTCCGGCGCGTGCGCCATTTCCAAAGCGGCACGCGCCTTCGCGTCACCCCTGTCCGCCAACTGCCGGAGTCGCGTCTTGCGCGCCGCGACGACGGCCATCTCCGACATAGCAAAGATGCCGTTGGCGAGAACCAGCAGGAGAATGAACAGGATTTCAAAAGCTACCAGTTTCATTGTCTCATCTGCTTTTCAGGCCGCGCCGCCGATGCGGTGGAATCGGCCCCGCGCTCTTGTTCTCTAGTCCGTTATCGTTCCTCAGCAAAACATCAACTCCTTGAGAAAGCACCGATTCGATTTACCTTCAGTCCTTGCGAAATGCGATCAATTGTTTGCTGCTCCTCATAACACACGTTACCTTCATCAACGTTGAATCCGTCGCTCTCGTTTGAAGCTTCAGCGACGCTCTTGCAAAGCGTCAACAGATCATGCTGGTCAATCAAGCGTAGTTCCGGCTCAATTGCGTCCAACAGATTACTCAAAGCTTGCAACGTGAGATCGAAGAACGCTGTTGACGGCCTCTTATCAAGCATCTCGACCAACTTCTTATCAGCTGGGCTGTTTTCCCGGATGCCATTGAATCGCGCCATTGCCAGAATGACTTTGCGTTCGCGCTCAACTACAGTCCCCCCAGCCCACGCGACTTGCACGAGGGGCACCAGGTAAATAAGCAGCGCCATCTCGCGCGTGTAGCCGAGATCCTGAAGCTTGCGCCGGATGGTGGAATCGCCAATAGGGGTCGCCTCAACCAAGAGGAGGCTTTCGCTCACTTCTTGATCCGGCGTGCGACTGACTTCGCGCATGATCCTCCTGATCAGCTCTTGCTCCTCAACGCAAATTTTGCGTCCACCCCCCACGAAGCCAGTGGCCCCGCCCGACGCTTCGGCCACTTCAGTACAGAGGAAGAGGAACTCAAGTTTTTCTGACTCGTGATCTTCCGGCGGCAAGGCACGCAGCACTTCCCTGACCAGACTCAGCGCCTTCTCAAAAAACTCTTGAGTCGGTTGAAAGTCGAGCCAACCTGCCAACTTCTCATAGGCTGAAGTTCCGTCTTTGATGCCGCGCAGCCTCGCCGCTGCAAAGATGAGCCTGCGCTCACGCTGCGTTACTCTACCTTCGGCCCACGCGACCTGAACCAGCGGCACCAAGTGCAGCAGCACGACTGTCTCGCGCGTAAAGCCTAGCGCCTGAAGAGCGCGGAGAATCTTCTCATCGTCGGTGCCAAGGGACTCTGCCATTTGTTGTAGCTCAGCTTCCGACGCCATGCGGCAGCGCATTTTTTCGATAGACTCTTGTTCAAGCTGGCGAAGGTGATCATTTCCCTGCGGGCTTTGCGAATCGGCCGTTCCATCTTCCGGTTTCATCTCAACATCCTCCCATCAGAAGGGTCTGAACGTTTCCCTTGCCTCTCAGGCTTCCCGGCGGCAATTCCGACCGAGTCAGTTTGTCGGCGCGACTGAACGGAGCGGGCGACCAGAGGTCATAGTCATTTCCGTGTCGCACGGCACAATCAGGCGCATGCCGGCGCGTGAGTAGGAACGCGGCGCGTTCCCCGCCATCAGGAAGCCGCCTCCGAAGGGTCGCTTCCATTTAGATTCAGTAACTCGATAGACAACCTTCCGGTCTTGCACCAGGAGATGAACCTCGCTCACCGAACCGAGCAGTCTCCCCTCATCGGTGACCACCTTGGCGCCAACCAGTTCACTACACGCATAAGCGCCACCCGCCAACGTTGCATCGAGATCTTTGGGGTCACAGAGCGCATTTTCGATTGTTATTACTGACTCGGCCCCAATCCGAAAATCATGCTCATTGAGCACGCGCTCGTCACCTTCGTGAGGGCACACGGCGAGGAGCATGCGCTCGTTGCCTTCGGGAGTGCGCACAGCGAGGCCGAGCAGTCTTCCCTCGGTCGGGTGCACTATGGCATCCGTCACCTCGCCCAATCGCTTATATGTATTGGATACCTTCCCCAACTCCCGGAAGGGTTTGGGCATCAGCACTCTCATCCCTACCAATTCGTTCGTTACATTCAGGGTTCTGCTCTCGCTCATGCACCCTCCCCGGATCGAGCCTCTCCTCGGGCTCCCGATCCTCAAAACGTAAACCTGTCGGCCAGTCAGAGACTATCCTCAACTAGATCTACTTTTCGGCACTTCCGTTGGACTTTATCCGTGATTGAAGCGTAGCGCCTCACAACAACGGTGTCGGACATTCATTTCTTACCCGGCCTGGGGGGCCGCATCGCGACAGAGCGACCTGAGCGTCTTGAGCGCCTGCGTCGTTTCCATGCGGCGCTTCTGCTGAAACTCTGTGACCCAACCGGTAACGGTCGCTACCATGTCACGCGCGGTCTCCTGCACCATCTGCTTCGCGGGTTCTTCCGCTGCAGTTTCCTGTGCTTCCTGGGTCACACGATCACTGCGTTTGACAACTTTGACTTTCCTCCCTAATTGAACGGCACAAGGCTCCATAGACAACAGCTCCTCTCTTCGATTCCTGCACTGAGGAACGAACACCAGGCTATCTCGGCATCTCGCTCTCGACGCGCAACTCGTTCTTTATATCGAAGAGGCCGGGCACGCCGCGCGCTTTCATATAAGCAAGCTGGCTGTCAGCCTTGGTTGCTACCACTCCTTTGAGCGTCGCCCGACCGCGATCCACGATGATGTGGATCGATGGCACTGCCTGAATTCCATATCGGAACAAGGGTGAGTTGAAGTTAAAGAGCGCGCGGTACAGGGCCCGGCGCAACCGGTCATCGTGCGGCGAAAGAGGCAAGACTGCGATCTGGTTATCCACATGCGTCACGCCTTCTATCCTGCGCACGGTGGCTTCAGCGTCAGACCTCGTAGTTGGTCGCACGACCTGACCACGCAAAACCACGGTGCCGTCGGGAAGGACCTGACCTTCAAGCCAGTCAAAAACTCCATACCACGCAAGCATCGCCAAACGGTGCCTCGTCTCTTCGGCCAACAGCACCTGCACCCGTGTTGTGTTCTCCTGGTTGGACGCGGTTGCCGATTGGCTTTTCGTTCGGGACTTGCTGTGGCCGCGCTCTAGTGCCAACGCGTGGGTGTTACCGAGCGCCAAGACGAGAAGTGTTGAAATGGCAAGCAGCGCCTTTCTCAGCTTTGCAGACATTTTCTTTTGCTAACCTCCTAATGTGGCAGATTTACAACTAGGCCCTCGCCTGGTTAGGTTTCGTCACCATGATCACTTTGGTTACTCGTTACGATGCATACAAACTCGATGCCAGACTCGCCTGTCATTCCGCATTCTCGGCCTTGTTGCGATTAATTCCTTTGACGGCCCTCCGAAGGAGACGCTCCGCGCCCGCGTCTCTGTGGCAACATGCAACAGCACCGTCGCCGGGTGCTACAATCGGGCGCTTCGATGGTGTGGCAGAGAATTTGCTCAACAAGGAAGCAGCAGAGCAGTATCAGGCCTTGCGCTGTTGTGAGATCATGCGCCAGAAATGAGAACGAGCACCCGACTTATTTTGCTGTTGACCGTGATGGTCAGCGCAGTGGTTGCCGTGACGAGCTTCGTCAGCTTACGCCAGCGTGAAGTGGCGCTCGATACGGCTATGCGCAACGAGCTTCGCGCCCACGCGCTGACGCTACAGATCGCGCTGGAGGAGAACTATGGCGACGGACGAATCACCGACGCGCAGCGACTCATCGACCGCCTCCGCGAGAACACAAGGATTTATGGGGTCGTCCTGTTTGACCAGCAGGCGCGCGTTGTCATGCTCACCAACCCTCTCATCCCCGAGGAGGTACGCAACCCTCCGGAGTTGAATCGAGTGCTAACCACGGGACAGGCAGTCGAGTCTGTGAATCACGTTAACGGGCAGGATGTCTTCTCCGTCATCATGCCCATCCGGGTTGGGACGGGCTTGCGCGGCGCTTTTGAAATCTCCCAACAGGTTTCCTCCGTAAAAAACGACATCGCGCGCGCGCGCCGCAACTGGGTGGTCGCCACGCTGATAATCATCTTCATCATCTTTGGCGTGGTTATCGTGGTGATGCGCCGCGGCCTTTCACATCCCATTCAGGAGTTACTCGGCGGCGCGGCGGCGCTTGGGCAGGGCGATCTCGACTATCGTGTGATTGTGCCAAAGGGGAGGAATGAGTTCTCGCAACTTGCGCGAGAGTTTAACCGTATGGCCGACCATCTCGCCGCGCAGCGTCGTGCGGCCGCACGCAAGGCAGAAGAACGACTCGCGCTTGAGCGTGACCTGCGCCATAGCGAGCGCCTCGCCATGGTCGGACGCCTGGCTGCCGGCGTCGCTCACGAGATGGGCGTGCCATTGAACGTGATTGACGCGCGCGCCGGACAGTTACTAGAGCGCCCGGAGGCTCCACTGGAAACGCGCCAGCGCAATCTCACCATCATCCGGGCTCAGGTGGAGCGCATCACACGCATCGTGCGCCAATTGCTGAATCTCGCCCGGTCTTACAACTTGCGCCGTCAACCTGTTGACTTACCAAGTCTGATAAGCAACACGCTCGAGCAGATCGATGCGGCGGCAACGCGCGAAGGGGTTGAGGTCGAGCTGATATGCTCAGAGCAGATAGTGGTTGACGCCGATCCGGACTTCCTGGGTCAAGTGCTCTTAAACGTTCTCGTGAACGGCATCCACGCCATGCCGTCGGGCGGACGCCTGCGAATCGAATGTGCAGCTGCTGCGGCAGAGAAGGATGCGAGGCGCTTCGCCGCTGTGCGCGTTTCGGATACCGGCGTCGGCATCACCCCTGAGCACCTGGATCATATCTTTGACCCTTTCTATACGACTAGGGAAGTAGGGCACGGGACGGGACTGGGACTGACGGTCGCGCGCCGCATTGTCGAGGAACACGGCGGCTGGATCGAAGCCGCCAATAACGCGGGCGGCGGCGCGACATTCACGATTTACCTCCCGCAACCGGAAGAGCTGCCGGGTAGCCTGGCCGCGCAGCCTGATCAAGAGAAGTGTGTGGCACAATGAGAGAGCGTTTACTGGTCGCTGAAGACGACGCCGACATGCGGGATCTCTTGCAAGATGTCCTGGACGAAGCAGGCTACGAAACCGTGGTGGCGGTTGATGGCCGCGCAGCGCTCGCGCACATTAAGCAAGAGCACGAGCTGATTGATCTCGTAATAACTGACGTGCAGATGCCGGGAATCAAGGGTGACGAACTCTTGGCGGCGGTACGACAGGAGCGCGCGGAAGCACCCGTCATTGTGATCACCGCTTTCGGCTCGGTCGAGCAAGCCGTTGAGATGGTTAAGGCGGGCGCGTTCCATTATCTCACCAAGCCTTTTCAGACTGCCGAACTTCTCCACACGGTCGAGCAGGGGTTGGAGCGAAGCGCGCCGCAGCGCGCGCAGGCGCGACTCCGCCGCGAAATGCCTTCCGCCCCGGTCCGGATCATTGGCGCCTCGCGCCCGATGCGTGAACTTTTCGATCTGCTCGGGCGTGCGGCGCGCAGCAACAGCACCGTCTTGATCGCAGGCGAATCGGGCACCGGCAAAGAATTGGTCGCGCGCGCCATTCACGACATGTCGGGGCGACGCGGCGCGTTCGTGCCCGTGAACTGTGCAGCTATCCCCGCGGATCTTATCGAAGCGGAACTATTTGGTCACACCGGGCAAGCCTTCACCGGCGCCAGGCAAGCGCGCGCCGGACTCTTCGTGGCGGCTGACGGCGGGACGATCTTTCTAGATGAAGTCGGCGAGTTGCCGCTCACAGTCCAGCCCAAACTCCTGCGCATGCTGCAAGAGGGGGCGGTGCGGAGCGTAGGCGCGGATCGTGAACGCGAAGTGAATGTGCGCGCCGTCGCCGCCACCAACCGCGATCTCGAAAAGGACGTGCGCGAGGAGCGTTTCCGTGAAGACCTCTACTGGCGCTTAAATGTCATCAACCTGCGCGTCCCGCCGCTGCGCGAGCGCCCGTTTGACATCCCTCTCCTCGTCGAGCACTTCATTAACAAGGCGGCTGAGACAGCTCACACTGAGCCGCTCAATGTCTCGCCAGAAGCTCTCGCGATCCTAACTGCCTACTCATGGCCGGGCAACGTGCGCGAACTTGAGAACGCCATCGAGCGGGCGGCGGCTTTCGCGCACAGCACGACTTTGATGCCTGAAGACCTGCCGGAACGCGTGCGCGCGAGCGGCGGAGCAGCGGCCATCATCGCCAGATCACGCGCCAAACATCTCACCATCCAGGAGCTCGAACGCGAGTACATTCTTGAGACGCTGCGCCAGACAGGCGGCAACAAATCGCGCGCTGCTGAAATGCTCGGGCTTGACCGCAAGACGCTTTACCGCAAGCTCGACGAATACCGCACGGCTGACCCCGCCCTCGAATTCTAGCTTGCACAAGCGCTCACTGTCTTACGATGCCCCGCCGCTGTCGCACAATGCCACAGTCCTCCGCCGCTCCGCTCGAACCAGCACTCGTTAGAATCCAATCCTCTTGACCTTTATCTAGAGAACGCTCGCCGTAAGCTGCTGCAAATATCTTGCGTTGGATTAGCTCGGTTAGCACGAATTCACTGTGTCTACCACTGAGCCGTTCCGCGTATCAACGGCGTTGGGGAGTTAACCAGGACTCCTCTGGGCACATCTGTTGCTCTTCCTGTTTGCACACTCAAACGTGACGGCGCACAAGAATGAGTCGTGTGGCATTGAAACCGAATGGATTGGAGAGAGACTATGGCCCAGAGCACAGTGTTGCCTGATGAAGATGTCCCTACAGGACTGCAAAGCGGACAAAGGGGCGCCGGGGCAAGGCGTTTATTGTTATTGCTGGCTGTGCCCGCCGTCGCAGCACTTATTATAGGTTGGGTTGTCTGGGCCGGGTTCTACACCGACTGGCTCTGGTTTCAGAAGCTCGGATACCGGACGGTCTTCTCGACAATTCTGGCGACCAAAGCGATGCTGGGTATCACAGTCGGCGTGATTGCGGCTGCTCTCATCTGGCTCAACTTCAGACTGGCTTTGCGCATGAGCCCTGAGTTGCCACAAGTCGAACGCTTTCTCGACATCGAGGGACAAAGGTTACGAGCGCCGGATTTCAGCCGATTAGCGTCGCGCCTGGCATTCCCAGCCGCACTGGCCATTGGCGCGTTCATGGGATTGCGCGCCTGGGGAGCGTGGGACTTGTTCCTGCGCTACCGCTATCAGGTGCCCTTCGGTGAAACCGATCCGATCTTCGGGCGCAACATCGGGTTCTATTTCTTCACCCTCCCGGCGCTCGAAGCCGTCGCGGGTCTCTTACTCACTCTTGTGCTCGTCAGCCTCATTGGGGCGGCTCTAATCTATGTGGCGCGCGGGGCGGTCACTTCCCCCCAGCGACACATCCAGCGGGTCGTGCAGCGCGGGCCGCGCGCTCACTTGCTGAGCCTCGCGGCAGCCGCTTTTCTAGTACTTGCCTGGCAGGCTTATTTGGAAATACCCAACCTGCTCTTCTCAAATAAAGGGCCAGTGGCAGGCGCGAGCTACACAGACATCAACGCCACCCTGCCGCTGCTCTATGCGCAAATCGCAGTTGCGATCCTCGTCGCCGCCCTGGCTGCGATGAGCCTGTTTCGCTCCAGGAGCCGTTTGCTCTGGGCGGGAATGGGCGCCTACCTGCTCGTGCTCGCTGCTGGTTGGATTTTTCCGGCGGCAATGCAGCGATTTTCGGTCGGGCCTAACGAGCTATCGAAGGAGACCCCCTACATCGAGCATAACATTGCCGCAACGCGCAAAGCGTTCGGGCTTGACCACGTAGAGGAGCGCGAGCTGTCAGGCGAAACCGCACTCACCGCCAGCGACATTCAGAAAAATCGGCGGACGATCAATAACATTCGCCTCTGGGACCAGCAGCCTCTGCTCGACACGTTCTCTCAGATTCAAGAGATTCGCACCTACTACGATTTTCATTCTGTAGACAACGACCGCTACCGGATCAATGGCGAGATGCAGCAGGTCATGCTCTCAGCGCGCGAGTTGTCGGCTGCGAGTCTGCCCAATCGCAACTGGATCAACGAGCGCTTGACCTTCACGCACGGCTTCGGCCTGACGCTTGGTCCGGTCAATCAGGTGACGGCAGAAGGTCTGCCGGTCCTTTTCGTCAAAGATATTCCACCGGCTTCGTCGGTTCCTTCGCTCAAAGTTGACCGACCCGAAATCTACTTCGGCGAGGTCGAAAGCGATCACGTCTACGTCAAGACTAAAGCCAAAGAATTCAACTACCCTGCGGGCGAGGAGAATGTTTTCGCCAACTACGCAGGCGAGGATGGTGTGGCAATCGGCTCGATGTGGAGGCAATTGCTGTTTGCCACCAGGTTTGGTGATATGAAGCTGCTGCTTTCGGATGACCTGACGGCGGAGAGCCGCGTGCTGTTTTACCGCAACATCCGGGAGCGGCTCGCTCGGGTGGCTCCATTCCTGCGCTTCGATGACGATCCGTATCTGGTGATCTCCGAGGGCCGGCTATTCTGGATTGTCGACGCCTACACGGTGAGCGATCGCTATCCATACTCGCAGCCGGTGAGCGGGGGAATCAATTACATCCGCAACTCGGCCAAGGCCGTTGTCGACGCTTACAACGGCCACGTGTGGCTCTACATCGCTGACGAGCGCGACCCGCTGATTCAGACTTACGCGCGTATCTTCCCCGGCATATTGCGCCCGTTGGCTGAAATGCCAGCCGATTTGCGCGGGCATCTGCGTTATCCAGAGGACATCTTCAAGATTCAGACGGCGGTCTACTCGACCTATCACATGGACCAGCCCCAGGTCTTCTACAACAAGGAAGACCAGTGGGCAGTCACTTCAATGGCCGAGTCAAAGCCCGGAACTGAGGCGCAGGTGGTAATGGAGCCTTACTACACGATCATGAAGCTGCCTGGCGAGCAGACCGAGGAATTCATTCTCATGCTGCCGTTCACACCCAAGCGCAAGGATAACCTCGCGGCGTGGATGGTGGCGCGCTCCGACGACGAGAATTATGGCCGCCTAATAGTCTATCGTTTCCCTAAACAGAAACTGGTCTTCGGCCCCAAGCAAGTCGTTGCGCGCATCAACCAGGACGCTGACATCTCGCGCCAGCTCACGCTCTGGAACCAGCGCGGCTCGCAAGTTATCTTCGGCCCAATTATGGTGATCCCCATCGAGGAGTCGCTGATCTATGTTCAGCCGCTCTACCTGCGCGCGGAGACCGGCAAGATTCCCGAGCTCCGGCGGGTGATTGTGGTCGCCGAAAATCGCATTGCGATGGAACCGACGCTTGAGGCCAGCTTGGGGCAGATCTTCGGGAGCGCGCCATCATCTACGAAACCATCTGCGATGGCTGCCGCCGAAAAGTCTCCAGCGCAGGCGTCGCGACCGGACGAACCGACCGCGACCACACAGCCGACAGCGGACGCCCGGAGCCTGTCTGCGCAAGCCAGACAGCACTACGACCGAGCGATGCAGGCGCAGCGCGAAGGTGACTGGACGCGCTATGGCGAGGAGATCAAACGGCTCGGTGGTGTGATTGAACAGATGTCGAAGCAGAAGTAATTCCAACAGACATGCTGGATCAGCAGTTCGGCAATTTGAAACTTCAACTGATTACGTAATTGTAAGGAGAAAAGTAGAAATGGAATTGAAAGAACTGCAACAAGACATTCGCACGCTGGCCACGTTGGAAGAGACCTCTTCTCAGGCGATCAGTTGTTACCTCAACCTGGAAGATGGCACAGCGGGATACCGTAATGCGCTGGACGAGCGTGCTGGGATACTGAGAAAAACCTTTTCGGGAGAAGAGCGGAAGGACTTCGAGGCCGCACTCGGTCGCATCGAGGAGTTCATTCAGACCGGCCTGCTTCCTGACGTTAAGGGAGCGGCGATTTTTGCCCGTGGCGGTAGGCAGCCCTTCTTCTTGCCGCTGCAATTCCGTGTGCCATTGCCCAATTGGCTGGTAGTCAACTCCATCCCGAACATTTACCACCTGGTCGAACTGAAAGACACCTACCACCGCTTTGTGGTCATGATCTCGACCGAGGAGAGTGCGCGCATTGTCGCGGTCAACCTGGGTGAGGTGACTGAGGAGTTATGGAAAGAGCGCCCGGAACTGCGCAAACGCGTGGGCCGCGGATGGACCAAGGAGCATTATCAAAACCATCGCCGGAATCGTACCGATCAGTTCATCAAGGAGAAGATTCAGGTTCTTGAGCAACTGATGTCGGCTGGCAGGTACGCGCACCTGATCCTGGCCGGCAATCCACGGATCACGGCGCGCGTGCGGAACGCCTTGCCCAAGCCCTTGGCCGCCAGGCTCGTTGATACGATCGTCGCCTCCGGCAGTGACCGCATCTCGGATGTAGTGGCCGCGACCATCTCTTCTTTCGTCGAGCAGGAAGAAAGGGAATCACAGGCGGTGGTCGAGCGGCTCTGGGAGGAGATGCACACCGATGGGCTGGCTGTCGTTGGCATTCGCGAAACCCTGCAGGCTTTGCAGCGGTCACAGGTGGACGTGCTCGTGATGGCCAAAGCATACGAGTCTGAGCCGGGCTGGTCTTGCGCGGCCTGTGGCGCGGCTGGGATGGGTGATTGGAAACGCAAGGTCTGTTCTGAATGTGGCGAACAACAGCTCCGGGACGCCGACATCAAAGAAGAGATGGTGCGGATGGCCGAAAGAAATGGATGCCATGTGGAGATCGTCAACCACAGCGATGTCTTGATGCAGATTGGCGGAGTGGGTGCTCTGCTGCGCTACCTGGCTCCAGGACAGTATCTGTGGGAGCTGCATGATCAAGCAATCAAACAAGCGCGGGCATACGGACAGTTGTAGGGAATGGCCAAACCGTGCGCATGGCAGTCAAAAAAGCGGGGCCACTGGATTATTTAAGGAGGTCAAGTATCCATGAAAAGAGTAGTGACCATCGCCGGGCTTTTGCTGGTTGTGTTTGCGCTGCTGGCGTCGTCGTTTGTCTTCTAGAGGTTTGACGAGTGTTGAGACTAATGCAGAATGCAGCAGGCTTCTTGATGATAGCGCTGGGCTTGATCGGGCTGGTACTGCCGATCATGCCTACCATCCCGTTCTTACTGGCGGGGGTGGCTCTGTTGGGTCGGGACCACCCCGTAGTCCGCCCATTCATAGAGCGTCTGGACCGATGGCGCAAATCGATATGATGGAAGCGAGAAGAAGAGAAACTACATACTCGCGATAAACATACTGCTGGTGGGGCTTCCAATAGGGATCAACTACTGGCTGTTTCATCGCAAGCCGAAGGCGACGAGAGAAGTGTCGAGTAACCTTGGAAACGCGGCGGAGCCGAGCCAACGCAGAGGGGCAGGACGGCGATCGTAGCTGATTGGGGCCGAGCCTGAATGAACTCATTCCAGTTGCACGAGTGTCAGAGTAAGAGGCTGGTGACATAGACGCGATGTTACTCGATGCCGACCATCCATCTGACTGGGTATCGGCTCTGCGCCGCTTGACAACTAACGCGTAGCTCGGAGCAAGCGGCGGGCTCTGCATTTTGTTTGATAAGAGAAAGGAGATTCAAGATGAAAGTTCAAGATATTATGACAACCAGCGTCAGGTTCTGCGATCCCTGCACGAACCTAGCCGAAGTGGCGAGGATCATGTGGGATAACGACTGCGGTGCGGTCCCTGTGGTTGATCGCGATGGGAAATTAATCGGCATTATTACGGACCGCGATATCTGCATCGCTGTGGGAACGAACCACCGGGCTGCTTCGGATATAGCGGCCGGTGACGTCATATCCGGTCAACTTTATGCCTGCACCCCGGAGGATGGCATCACCGCTGCGCTCGAAGCCATGACGCTCATGAAGGTGCGGCGTCTCCCGGTCATCGATAGTGATGGAGCGCTCCAGGGCATCCTGTCGATCAACGATCTCGTGCTCCATGCTGAAAAGGGCAGCGGAAAGAAGGTTACAGGAACCACTTATGAGGACGTTGTGGATACGCTGAAGGCAATTTGCGAGCACCGCATTCTTGAGCCGCAGGAAGAGCAGGGAAAGGCTCGGCCCGCTGGGGCCTAGAGAGATCAGGCTGGAACGATAAGCCCAAGGGGGCCGGGTTATCGCCCCGATTTTGCTGACCCTTCTATCACTTGGTTCGAGAGAAAAGGCTGAGTTGAGTGGGTAGTACATTCTGTTCAGCCTTTTCAGAAATCCGCCGCTTAGCTGTTTGAGCCAGGAGACAAGGAAGAAACGAATAATGAAGATCAATCTTTTCCCGTTTGCGGAGTACTGGTGGTTCTATGCTGCATTTACAGGTTTCGTGCTCCTGTTACTCGCTATCGATTTAGGCGTGTTTCACCGCAAGGCGCACGCCGTATCTTTCCGCGAAGCGGCCATCTGGACCGTCGTCTGGATCTCTTTGGCGCTTGGCTTCAACTTCCTGCTCTACCAGTATGCGCTGTGGAAGTTTCCACAAGATCCGCGCCTGCTTGCGATTCCGGGATTTGACCCGGCGGCTGCGGCCCAGGTCGTGAGCCTTGAATTCTTGGCTGGCTACATCGTCGAGAAGTCTCTCTCGGTGGACAATATATTTGTCTTCGTCGTCATCTTCAGCTACTTCGCCATACCTGCAATGTATCAGCACCGCGTGCTTTTCTATGGCATCATGGGCGCTCTTATCTTCAGGGCGATCTTCATCGCGATGGGATCGGTCCTGATGCAGTACCACTGGGTCATCCTCATCTTCGGCGCATTTCTGATCATCACAGGTATCAAGATGATGTTTGCGCCAGAAAAAAAGATTGACCCCAACAAGAACCCGTTGATCCGCCTGTTTCGAAAGCTTGTTCCAGTTACACAGGAGCTGCACGGGCAGCGCTTCTTTCTTAAAGAAAAGGGAATGGTATATGCCACCCCTCTTTTCATCACGCTCCTTTTCGTGGAAATCTCGGATGTCATCTTCGCGGTGGACTCCGTACCGGCGATCTTCGCATTGACTTCCGAGCCTATGATTGTTTTCAGCTCTAATATTTTTGCGATACTGGGCCTGCGCGCCATGTACTTCATGCTTGCCGGCGCTGTAGACAAGTTCTACCTGCTGAAGTATGGGCTTGCGGTAGTCCTGATCTTCGTCGGGCTCAAGATGGTATGGCTGAACGACCTGTACGGCGGCAAATTCCCAATCAGCCTATCGCTCGGGATCATTGGCGGCGTCATTGCCCTGTCCGTAGCCCTCTCGCTGCTTTTCACAAAAGATCAGCGAGAAAGCGAGAATGGAGGACAATCCTGATGGGAAAAAGCCGACGACCAAAGCCAACTCGTCTTACAGGGAAATTCTCCAGATCCGCGTCCGTCTTAGACTCTTACAAAATCAGATAATCCGCCGCCTGGGCCTTCGAGAAGAACTCTATCAAGCCAGCACTCCGGCTATCAAATTGGCACGCGTGAGCCGCTGCTGCCCATCCTCTTGAAGTACGCGAATCTTAGCGGTTGCGTTGCGCGGCTAGTTGCATTGCAAGGGCTTGTGGTCCCGCAACGCCATCTCGCATAGTCGCTCGCATGCCTTTGCGAACGGCACGCCTGCAGCTTCGGCGGATTGAGGATACAAGCTCTTTTTGGTCATGCCTGGTATGGCATTGGCTTCGAGAATGGATACGCCGTTCCCGTCATCCAGGATGAAATCGATTCGGCAGTAGTGCCGCAGTTGTAACGCCTCACAGACCTTACGGCAAATGAGCTTTACTTCCTCAATGATAGACGGATCCAACTGAGCGGGAAAGACCTCTTCAGTCTGTGGTGCCTGGTACTTTGCCTGGTAGTCAAACATTTCCGCGTTCGATCTTATTTCGCCCACTGCCAAGACTTCCTGATCAAGCACGCCGACGGTGAACTCGCGCCCCCTGACAAACTTTTCAATCATGACCTGCGAGTCGTACTTGAAGGCCCGCTCCACAGCCGCTTTAAGTTCAGAGGTCTGGCGGCAGATACTCATTCCCATTGTCGAGCCGCCGTTGACTGGTTTGACGATCGCCGGAAGGTCTATTTTTAGTTCATGAGACTCCTCGCGCTTCACACAAATCCATGGCGCCGTCGGCACGTTGTTTTGCACAAAGAGTTGTTTGGCCAGGTGCTTATTCATGGCAAGCGCCTGGCCCACGTAGTCACTGCCAACGTAAGGGAAATTCTCAGACTCTAAAATAGCTTGCAGCCTTCCGTCTTCACCAAATTCACCGTGAACGAGCGGAAAAATAATCTCAGCACTTAGGAACGGTTCGCTCTGCAGCAAGGAGGGCATGTTTACATCCTGCTTAAGACGGCACAACTCCTCGAGCGTCGGTGCATTTTGAATGGAGCCTTCCCGATACTCAACTTCTCTCTCAGCATCTACCACGCCTGTGCACGGATCTACGGTCGATACTTCATATCCCAACTCCCGCAAATTAATTGCGACGTTGGCAGCGCTGGCGAACGAGACGTTTCGCTCAGAGGAGAAACCGCCACCCAGGACTACGACTTTGTTCTTCTTAGACATGGTTTCTGAGTATAGTCAGCACCCGATTAAATTTACAACAACCGTCAAAGAGCGGATCGCCCCGGGTTTACAGCACCGATTACTGTAGCTCGTCTCAGTAGACCAAGTTCCAATGCCTTTGCTTTGTTAATGATTCCCTCACTCGATCGTGAAATAGGACGAGAATGGGAACCTTCATATGAACCCAATCAAAAAAAGCAATTACTCGCGGCTTTGCCGTTTTCCATGCGGTAAGCCTATGGCTTGCCGGTAACCATTTCTGTTAAGGTTGCCCCTAAAGGCTCGCTATCCAAATCGAACCCAACGCGGAGGCATAGCCTCTGGTTAGAAAGCCGTGTTCGGTAAGCCATAGGCTTACCGCACGGAAGGCGGCAAAGCCGCAAACGTCGCATAACTCGGGTAACAGAGCTTGTTGCCCTGCTTCAGGTGAAGGCCTCAACAGCTACCAAGGTTCCATTGAAGGCTGCTGTCCCACAAAGAGCGTCGACCGTTAGGCTATCCGTTACGTCGTTGATGCTTTCGCCGGCGTGTTGCCGCGCCACCGCTAATTCAATTCCCTGCCGATCATGGCCCCACCCATGCGGAATACTCACCACCCCCGGCATCATTTCATCGGATATCTCGACCGGCACGACTACGCTTCCTACTCTTGATCGCACCGAGACGTTTTGGCCTGGACTCAGATCGCGCTGCGCCGCATCCGTCGGATGCATGAGAATTGTGCATTGAGTTTTACCCCTAACTAGTCTTGGACTGTTATGCATCCAGGAGTTATTGCTGCGAAGCTCTCGTCGTCCAATCAATAACAGATTGCCGTTGGAGCTGTGCGACTCACTGACTGATTTGGGTGATGAAGGTGGGCGGACGGGACGCCCGCGGTCCCAGTTAAGCAGTTTCGCTTTCACGCGTTCGACATCTTGCACCAGCACATCAGGCGCTAACTCAATACGCTTGTCGGAAGTGAGCAACCGGCCAGGTAAACAGGAACCGAGTGGTCCAAGATCTATTCCATGGACTGCCTTTTTTACTTTTCGCAAAGTCAACCTTTTCGAAAAAGGATTGAACTTCGCGCCGTATGGTCCAAAACGTAAACCCAGGTCCAGAATTCTTTCCGGCCCGAAGAATCTTTTGATGAACTCGCGCTTCACACTGCCAAACAAACTTCCGAAGAGGCCCTCGTGTTCCATACGTGTTTGCAATTCAACCAGGATTTCCCAGTCATGTCGCGTCTCGCTGTCCGGTTCAAATAAGGCTGGTGAAAACTTGGTCGTGTTACGGACGGCCAGCAGATGAAACGCCACGTCATAGTGTTCACGCTCGAGCGAAGTGCTTGGCGGCAAGATAATGTGCGCGTGCCGGGTCGTCTCATTGATATACGGATCTATTGAGACCATAAACTCCAAGCCGGCCAACGCGCGATCCAACTCACGGCCGTTGGGCGTCGATAGCACCGGGTTTCCGGCAGAGGTAACAAAGGCCTTAATCTGTCCCGGACCTTCAGTCAATATCTCTTCAGCAAGCGTGACGACGGGGAGCTCTCCGGAAAATTCAGCTAGCTTTCGCACGCGGCTGTGCCAGCGGGCATAACTTCCTCGCGGCGCCAACGACTCTGGTGCTGTGATTGGATCGAACGCCGGAAGGGTAAACATGGCGCCGCCGGGCCGATCTAAATTTCCCGTCACAATATTCAAGACATTAATCAACCACTGACAGACGCCCCCAAACTCCTGAGTGCTGACACCGATTCTTCCATAGCAGACTGCCGACTCGGCCGTAGCAAATTCTCTGGCCAGGAGGCGTATTTGATCGGAGTTGATTCCGGTAATCGATGCGACTTTGTCGGGAGGAAAATCGGCCACAAGCTTCCCGATAGTTTCCACGCCTTTAGTAAACGCAGCCAGGTGGTCCAACCGAGTTAACTCTTCTTCAAAAACAACGTGCAGTAGCGCCAGCAGCAATAACACGTCGGTGCCGGGCTTTATAAACATATGCCGGTCGGCCAACCGAGCAGTTTCCGTAAAACGCGGATCGATGAGTATTACCTTCCCTCCCCGCTGGCGAATCTCCTGCAACCTTCGGCTCAAGCCGGGAGCAGTCATCATGCTGCCATTTGAGACCGCCGGATTCGCCCCCAGGATCAGGAAATATTTGGCGCGATCGATATCCGGAACCGGGAGCAGCAGCTGGTGACCAAACATGAGGTAAGCGGACAAATGATGCGCGAGTTGGTCAACAGAGGTTGCAGAAAACCTGTTCCGCGTATGCAGGCTGCGGAGGAACCCTGGCGCGAACAGAAGAGCGCCATAGTTATGAACGGTGGGATTACCAAGATAGGTTGCGATTGAATTTCTGCCGTGCGTCGCGTGGATGCGCTTGAGGTGGAACGCTACTTCTTCAAAAGCTTCGTCCCACCCGATTCGTTGCCAACCTTGAGGAGTGCGGCGCACGGGATATTTCAGCCGGTCCTTATCGTAGTGCAGATCTTGCAAGGCGACGGCCTTCGGGCAGATGTACCCGCGGCTGAATGGATCATCTTTGTCACCGCGGATATCGAGAAGGTTTTGAGTTTCGAGTTTGGAACCTGAAGTTTCGGGTTCCGGGTTTCGAGTTTCGTCTTGTTCTGCTGCCTTCTGCCTACTGCTCCTGCCTACTGATTCCAGCTCCTGCTGCCTGCTCCTGATTTCGATACCACATATTGCCTCGCAGAGATTGCAGTTGCGGTAATGAACTAAAGTTTTGTCGGCGGTTGTCATTGGACAGTGACGGAAAATTCTTGGTTGCTTTGCATAGCCATCGAGAAAGTAACTTGACAGCTTACCATCCCCGCATGGCTTGCGACATTCTGCCTACTCTGCAGGCAGAGCTATCATCGGAATCAATGGTCGCCAGTTTGGTAGGGGCGATAGATAACTCCCACACGAACGCAGCGCGATTTAATTAGCACCGACATCTTAGACCACTCATCGAGACCTGATTTTGCATGGTTTCTACGCCACGCCGTCAATTAGCTCGCTCCCCGAATTCAGCTCGCACATAAACAACTCAGCGTAATTCCACCAAAAGGAAAGCTCGGCTTGATTGACCTCACATTTCATTCAATCAGCCAAACAAGAAGCGAATTTCCCATTGACTCGACCGGTTAATTCAAATATCGTTTGCTCACCACGTTCAAAGGTTTGCCTCTTTAGTCTTTGTAGCCATCTGGTTTGAATATCAACTCGGATTTAATAGCAACAGGCCTTTCGTCTATTAAGCCCTCAACTCCCTAAGCGGAAAAGGAACTTTGATGAAAAACATAAACAAGCTGGTTCTCTCTGCGTTTGTCTCGGTCCTGATGCTCGTCGCTATTTCAGTCTATGGACAGGTCCACAAATACTACTCTCCGGGCTCGGTCTGGGGTGTAACTACGATCAAAATCCATTCGGGGATGGATCAGGCTTATCTGGAATACCTCGACACGCAACTGAAGAAGGAATCAGACATTTCCATCAAGAATGGCTTCATGAAATCATACAAGATTTTACGCAGCCAGGATGATGATGCTGGCTGGAATATGCTGATCTTGCGTGAATACGATAGTTTTGCCTCACTCGAGAAGAATGCGGAGAAGGCGGACGAAGTGCTTCGCCAGGCTACTGGAATTGACGACCAAAAGAATATGCAAGGGTATACGGATCGGTCGAAAATTCGAGATGTCATGGGCACCAAGTTCATGCGCGAACTGATCCTTAAATAATGCGCTTGACCAGGATAATTCGCTTGACCAAGGAATTATGAGCCACCGAGCGGCGGACAGAATAGTAGTCCCGATTACATCCCCTTCCCTTTGGGAAGGGGATGAGTATGTATCAATCGACAATCAACAATTGGAAATCGGGGAATGTTGTTACCCAACCGCTACCCCGTGGTGATGCTGACCTCACTCCCAAACTGCATCACTACGGCTGCGGACAATTACCCTGATTCTGACGCCGAAGCCGTTACATGATCTAGCCCAGGGTATCACCATGGGTCAGAGTTAAATTATCCATCACCACGCTGAAAGCGTTCGTCAATTCAGAAACAACGCTTTCAGCGTTAAGGTTACGAGCTGAAATTAGCGAACGCCTTCAGCGTAGGGCGGCAGTGTGCAGTCGGCACTGAGCAGTCGGCACCAGCCCGCGAAGCGGTCGACAGCATAGAGCCTGGGGTGAAGCGAAGCGGAACCCCAGGACCCATCGACGAAATTAATCAAAGTCCGCGGAGCGGCCGACAGCGGACTCAATGCGTTCTTCTGATCGCAAATCCTATCGCCCGCTTCGCGGGCTTGATTGTCTTGGGTGGCTGTAATCCTGGGGTTTCGCTACGCTTCACCCCAGGCTCTATGCTGACGTCCGCTTCGCGGACTCAAAAAGCGAGTCGCGTGCAGCTCACTTCATCCCGAAACTGCTCGGCGTAGCGGCAGTCGGAAGGAGCAGACGGCAGCCGCAGAGCACTCGCTAACCTGTGGATTTGTTTCCACCTACTTCTTAAGTTCCACCAGCTCAAGGCGGATGGTTGTGTTGCCGATGTTCTCAGCCCAGGGCGGACGCAACTCTTTCAGCGTTGCGTCTTTCATGAAATCACAGCCGTGATCCCAGGGTTGCTAGAACGCAACCCTGGGCTGGAATTGGCGAACGCTTTCAGCGTTAGCGTTACGGCGCGTCGCCGCGCCCAAGCCCTCTCCCCTATTCCCCTCTCCCAGCGGGAGAGAGGAAACAGAATTCATCCGCCGGCAGCAAACTAAAAGTTTGCGTTACAAAAACTAGACCAGGCCATTAACCACCCAGCAACTTACGAGAAACAGATTTTCTGGGGCAAAGGCAGTAGCCGCGATCTGCTCGCTTTGAAGTGGGAGTAAGCTGCGAAATCTGCGGACGTCGAATCGTTACGCCTGCGTCGGTGGATAGAGTCGCTCAAACTCCTCATTGCCGTGAAGTATTGCGAGGTCCGGATCCTGCCGCGTCCACGTCGCATCGCGATAACCCGATTCCCACGCCTTTCTAATGGCGTTCAGCGCGTCGGGGAGATTGGCCATCGCGCAGAAAACACACGCGGTATTGTAGAGAATCATCGAATCGTCAGGACGCAGGGCCATGGCCATGTCCGCCTCCCGCTTAGCCTCGTCGAACCGGCCTTGCGTCGCATACTTACTCGCCAGCAAGACGCGGGCGCGTGCGTCCTCAGGTACCTTCTTCAAGTGCCCGTCATAGATCGAGATCTCTCGATGAACGAAGTTGTTCATCGCGTCTGTCTTTCCGAGTGCTCCGAGAGAATTGTGAATCGGAATGATCGTGTTGTAGTTCTCTCCCGCGTGCGCGAGGGCCTCTTCCATCATGTCGACGACTTCCTGATATTTTCCGGCGGAGAAAAGCGCACGTCCCAATAAGTAGTAACCTCCATCAACATCCGGATTCCGACTCAGCAGCGTGCGGATCTTATCCGCGGCCTCGTCGTAACGCCCCTTGGCGAAAAGCACCCAGGCCTCAGCTAATTGAATTTCGGTCGCGTCGCTGCCATTCGCGCTCGCCTTCTGCGTCGCGGCAATCGCCCGATCGATCCACTGCTGTTGGCGTTCGAAGTGGTAATAGTATTGCGCGCAGACGTTAGCCAACCCGGCATGAGCAAGTGCGAAGTCCGGATCGAGAGCGACTGCGTTCTCGTACATCTGAAGAGCAAACAGCAGATCCTGCCGGCCAACCCGACGCGCGTAATTTCTCCCTCTCAAATAGAGATCGTAAGCTTGCATATTCTCGGTGGGTTTCGCCGAGAGCGCCTTCTGTTCCTGCGGCGAAAGCGTGATGCGTAACGCAGCCGCAATCTTCTGCGCGATCTCGTCCTGCACTTCGAATACATCCTTCATCTCGCGGTCGTATCGTTCCGACCAGAGCGGAAAATCTGTTGCCGCGTCAACGAGTTGAGCGTTGATCCGCAAACGCGCGCCGGCACGACGCAGACTGCCGACTAGTACATAAGACGCGCCGAGCTCTTTTCCAACTTGTCCGGCCGTCACCGATTTGTCGCGATAGTTCAGCACCATCGCTCGAGAGAAAGTTTTCAGTCCTTTGATCTTCGACAACTCCGTCGTTATGTCTTCGGTAATACCGTCACGCAGGTACTCGTCCTCTTTCATTCCGCTCAAATTCTCGAAGTACAAAACGGCAATGGAGTGGTCCTGAAGCGTGGAGGCGGCGCGTCGTGTTCCACTCGAACCAGTGACGTGTTGTCCCGAGTTGAGATCGCGCTTCAATCTTTTGAGCGCCGTCTTAAGATCAGTGGCGCCTTGATAACGGAGGTCGCGGTCCTTTTCCAAAGCCTGACCGATAATCCGGTTGAGCTCCGGAGGGAGGGACGCGTTGAGTTGAGTCACCGGCGTCGGATCGCGATTGAGGATGGCGTCGAACACGACTGCCGACGTTTCGCCCTGGAAAGGAAGGATGCCCGTCGCCATCTGATAAAGAACGGTGCCGATTGAAAACAGATCGGTGCGCGCGTCGGTGATCTCGCCGCGCGCCTGTTCGGGCGACATGTAAGCGACGGTGCCAATCGTCGCGCCGGCAGAGGTCAACTGGTCTTTGCGTACCGTGGCAACCATCGAGTTAGCCTCAGTTCCCTTCCGGCCGTCGATCTTGGCGACGCCGAAGTCGAGAATTTTCGCCTGGCCTCGCGACGTCACGAATATGTTTGCCGGCTTCAAATCGCGATGCACGATGCCTTTGGAATGTGCGGACTCGAGCGCGTCCGCTAACTGCACGCCGAGGGTCAGAACCGACTCGATGTCGAGTGGACCACGACGAATGCGATCGCTGAGTGACTCGCCGTCCAGCAACTCCATCACGATGAAGTGCTCAGACTCGTGTTGCTCGATGCCGTGGATCGTGCAGATGTTCGGATGATTGAGAGCCGACGCCGCGCGCGCCTCTCGCTGGAAGCGCTGTAGCAGATTCTCATCACTGGCGAGTGCCGGTGTCAGGAATTTTAGGGCGACGTGGCGGCCGAGGTTGGTGTCTTCAGCTTCGTAGACGACTCCCATCCCGCCTTCGCCAAGCTGCGACGTGATGTGATAGTGCGAGATGGTCCTGCCAAGCATGGGGCTGTCTCCGGAATGATTCTAGCTAATCGTCAATCGTAAATCGTGAATGGTGACTGTTATAGATTTCGTTTGGACTGATCTCTGACTTCTGACTTCCTGGGCTCTGACCTCTTATAGTGTGAGCGGGAATAGTAGTACAGCCGGGCCTAACGCACAAAACTTCGCCCGTGGCGTGAAGCAATTTGGCAGTGAGGTCCGTACCACCACGCGGTAGCGGGTGGGTCTGATCCGGCAGCATGCCTGGGTGTCATGAGGTCAGTACCACCACGCGGTAGCGGGTGGGTGATCCGCGCCAGTCACTCTTGCAAGAGATTAAGTATCTCGTTGCGATCATGGTTGGGTCTCCTCTGATTGACCTGCGGGTAGTGCCGCTGCAAACATGCCGCGCTCTGGAGCGCTACCATGTGGAACGATACCGACACTCCTCTCGCTTACTTCATATCCTTCCGTTCTTACGCACTTGGTTGCACGGAGACAAGCGAGGCTCGATTGATCGTTTCCACAATCGTTATCGTGCGCCCTATATTCAGGCCAGCGACAAATGGCAGCACTACAATGAACAACGACTCCGATCGGAGCCGCTTATCCTGAAGGCGAGGCATCGCAAATCGATCGAAGCGGCGATTCGCGAGACCTGTAACATCAGGAAGTGGTTACTGCATGCGATCAATGTGCGAACAAATCATGTTCATACAGTGGTGACGGCCAATCGCAGGGCAGGCCTAGTACTCAATGCATTCAAGGCGAATGCTACGAGGCAACTGAGAGAAGATGGCCTCTGGCCTCATTCGTTCAGTCCGTGGGCTGATAAAGGTAACAAAAGGAAACTGTGGAACGAACAAAGCGTTGCCCGGGCCATCGATTATGTAGTGAACGGTCAGGGAGATGACTTGCCCGACTTTGATGATTGAGAATGGTTACGCCGAGAAATCCACCCGCTACCGCGTGGTGGTACTGACCTCATCGCCTCGCAGTAACCGGCAACCCCAAACATTGACAATCCAGCTCCAGGCACATATAAGGCGTCCGTTCTTACAGCACAACCCCCTACACTCGAAAGGAAGACACCGTGAAGAAAAATTACCTCCCCTTGATCACTATTGCCCTTCTGGCAGTTGCGAGTATCGCCATTGCCCAGGCTAAGACAAAGTCTAACCCCGATAAAATGATCGTTGAGAAATCCCGAGCCACCTGGGAGGCCTATAAGAATCGAAACGTCGGTGCGATGAAAGCTCTTACTGCCGACGATTATCGATCCTATTCGCAAACAGGACCCTCAAATCTTAAAGACGACATCGCCACCCTCGCCAAACTCAACATCGAGTCTTACTCAATCGATGACCCGAAGGTTTCCTGGGTTACGAAGGATGTCGCCATCCTTCGCTACAAGTGCAACCTCAAGGGATCATATGACGGAAAACCGTATGCACCAGTCTACGCCACCGAAGTGTGGGTCAACCGTGGTGGTAAGTGGCAGATAGTTTCTTACCAGGAAACGCTTATCAGCTAACCAGGTAGTAGCTGCGGCGCGGCGGATGGAAGTCGTGCGAACTCCTTGAACGTTACCCCCGGAACTGGGTCCCCCATGCGGTCGTCCCGCGTGGGGATCTGGCGACAGCTGATGATGAGTCTTTGGCCCTGCACTTTCCTAATTGTTCGGGATAAAACTCATGAACGTGAGACAAGCGGACAGAACTCTTCCGGTCAAACACCTTGCTGCTTGTTATTTGGTTCAAACCGGAGAGAGGTGGGTTTGTCTATTCGACCAAATCAAGCTTTCACAAACTTCAAAGCAATGCCGTTCATGCAATAACGCAATCCAGTAGGTGGTGGCCCATCAGCGAAGACATGGCCAAGATGCGCAGCGCACCTGGCGCAAAGCACCTCTGTCCGAGTCTCGGCGAGACTGTTGTCAATGTTTTGTTTTACGTTGCGTTTGGCAATCGGCGCCCAAAAGCTGGGCCAACCTGTCTGCGAATCAAACTTTGTCTTTGAGCTGAATAGCGGTAGGTCGCAATCGACGCAGGCGAAGGTGCCACGGTCGTGAATATTCAGCAGCGGGCTGGAATAAGGCACTTCGGTTCCGCCATGCCGAGTAATGCTGTACTGCTCTGGTGTGAGAAGGCGTTTCCATTCTTCATCGGATCGGCGGATGGGTGAAACGGAAGCGACCTTGCGACTGGTCCTCTGCGTTTGCCCAAACGCTCTCTCGACAAGGGACAGATTCAGCGCGGTTACCATTCCAGCCGCCGCGCACGAAGTAAGAAAATTACGTCTGTTCATTGTTTCTTAATCCAATCCGTTTAAGAGGCAGACTTGAAGAAGGGCGCCTCTTGAAAAGAAGCGCCTCTTCCCCGTGAAATGCAAGTGCTAGTTTGGTAACAGTACCGAGTCGATGACGTGAATCACGCCATTCGACTGTCGCACATTCGCTATTGTTACGTTGGCAGTCTGGCCCTTCTCGTCTCTGATCATTATTTGATTGGCCATCATCCCTTTCATGCCACCCATCGTCAGGATTAACTTGTCGCCGCTGACCGTTTTGAGCATGCCTGTGCCGTGACCTTTTTTGATTAGCTTCGTTAGCGCTTTCGAGTCGTAGTTGCCTGCGACCACATGGTACGTGAGCACCTTCGTGAGCGTCCCTTTGTTTTCCGGCTTCAGCAAATTATCGACCGTACCGTTGGGCAGTTTTGCGAAAGCTTCGTTGGTTGGCGCGAACACCGTGAAGGGCCCTTTGCCTTTCAGAGTCTCCACCAAACCTGCGGCCTTGACCGCGGCCACCAGCGTCGTGTGATCGGCGGAATTAACGGCATTATCGATTATGTCTTTGTTGCGATACATGGCCGCTCCGCCCACCATCGGATTCATTCCCTGTGCGAGCGCAGCGCCGGCCATGGCGACAACCGCCAGAGCGACGAGTAGTGCATTAGATCGTTTCTTCATTATTCTTCTCCCCTGTTGATTTCGAACTTCGCTAACAATACGGGCGGGGAGAAGGAAACGGATTTCGCGAGCTCCGGTAGTTTTGAGGTCACGTCTTGTAAATGAAAAGAATTGGAACTGCAACACAAAAGGATTATGTCAAGGCGCCGAGGAGATATTTGGCGCCAGTTGGTGAGGGCATTCCCGATTCTGGTTCCAACGTAACGGCGAACACCGACGCAGACCGTCCCGCTTCAGGAATTTGATCGTGAAGCACAGCGCGTCCCTGCGAGTCGCTGGTGAACGTGCGACCCGGCAGCGGTTGACCGTTGGCTATAAACCAAAGCTGGTAGGCCTTGCCCGGCGGAGCAGATGGCAGGTTGTAAGCGACGAGCATGGCCCGGCCCGTCTTGTTGTCGAAAATGATCTTTGCCCGCGCAGTAGGAGCGACGCCGGTGCCTAACAGCACCAGAGCGCGCGCATCAGGATTGGCGAGCAATTCATTCTCGTCTTTGACACGCGCGAGGTCGTTTCTCTCCTCATCCAGGCGCTGCGACAGTAATGCGATTTGGGATTTTAGAGCGCGCTCGCGGCGTTGAGAAATAAGGAATGAGGCTAAAGCGGTCGCCAGCACCAGGCCGGCGGCAATGGCCATGATGCCGGAGCTTGTTCTCCACCACGGCAAAGTTTGCGGCGGGGGAAAAAACGCCGGCGTAGATTTAGGCGAACTTAGGCCTTGAGGAACTGTTTTCGGTTGCTGTTCTCGTTTGTCGGCCCGCACTTCGTGGAGAATGCGCTCGCGCAGGCCAGCGCCGGGTTGATTCTGATCGACTGCGAATGCGAGGCGAGACGAGGTCTCACGCCACGCCTCCAGTTCAGACTGGCAATGCGCGCACGACCTTAGGTGCGTTTCGAGCTCTCGCGCTTCGCTCGGATCCAACGCATCCACCGAGTAAGCGCTTAGTTGGTCGTTGTAGTCGTCGTGTTCAGCCATAATCCCTTACGAGTTACCAGCGCCAATCGCATTCACGCCTAACAGTTCGCGCAACCGGATCATCGCCGATCGCATTCGGGTCTTGACCGTGCCGAGTGGTGTCCCGGTTTTTTGGGCGATCTCAGTTTGTGAGAGTCCCTCAAAATACGCCAGCAGCAAGGTCTGTCGCTGAGGTTCAGGCAGTTCCGCCAGTGCTGCGCGCACAATTTCCCGGTCTTCACCTTGCCGCAGGGCTCCAAGCGCGTCTACGACGTCGCCCCCGCGCTCAGCGATTTCGTTACCTGCATCGATGGCACGCTGGCGCGATGATCGCGAGCGCAAACGGTCGAGAGCTCGGCTGCGAGTCATCACGGCAAGCCACGTAAAAGGCCGCCCCCGTTGCTCATCAAAGCTCGACGCCTTTTTCCACACCTGGAAAAAGACTTCTTGTAAGACATCTTCCGCTTCTTCGCGGTCATTTAATATACGTTGCGCAAGAGAGAAAAGGATTCTGGTGTAGCGATCATAAAGCTCAGACAACGACTGCTCATCGCCACGCGCAATCGCTCGCAGACACTCTACATCGGATGTTTGTTCAAACTTAGGTTGCACCTGGATGGTCACATCCCACTGTTATTGGCGCGACATGATAGCAACCAGGAGACACGACCGCCAATGACGGCTTTGCACTTTGGCTGCGCCTTCTTGTTCGCGCTGCTGTTGAACTTAGGCAGAGGCAGTATCGTACTGCTTCAAGGAGGTAAAAGAGGATGTACTGTTCAGCTTGCGGTGTGGCTGTCGCACAGGGCCTGACCTACTGTAACTATTGCGGCGCAAAGTTGAATCGGGGCGATCACGGCGCCAAATCGCCGGACGTGCGACCTGAATCACTCATATTTGGGATGCTGGCGGTTTTCGTCTTCGGCATTGCAGCTATCACACTGCTGATGGGAATGATGAAATCTGTACTTGGTTTACCTGTGGAGAGGGTTCTCGCTTTCACGTTGCTACCGTTTCTGGTGATCCTTGTCCTCGAAGGCGTGTTCATCCGGCTGTTATTACGTCGTAATCGAGGTGTCGAAGAAACACGCTACAGAAAGCCATCAAAGGAACAAGTTACGAATGAACTCGACGAGTCAGACGCGCGTGCGCTGCCAGAACCTATGCCGAGCGTAACCGAGCACACTACGAGGGCATTTGCGCCCATCCACAACGAGCGAACCTCCAAATGAAGCCTCTTCCCTGAAGCCACCCCGAACCGCACCTTCACAAATCCATTGAACATCATGATCGCCCGCTACGTAAGCGCTCCTGAGAATGGAAATGACATGGGCAAGCAGCGAAGGGTTGACCACCTGGAGGAAGCATATGACTTCAAACAAAAACACAGCAAGGCTCGCAGGCTTACTTTGGTTATTGGTCGCAGTTACAACTGGTTTCAGCCTGGGCTATGTTCGCTCTAAGCTGATCGTATTCGCAGATGCCGCGGCGACTGCCACTAACATCGTGGGTTCTGCGACTTTGTTCCGGGCAGCAATCGTCAGCAACGTTTTGACCCAGATCTTCTTACTCTTTTTAGGACTGACAATATTCCGATTATTCAAGGGCGCCAACAAGACATTGGCGACGGTCCTTTTGGCGTCTGTTTTGGTGGGAGTCGCTATCGGGGTTGTTAATTCACTTAACAATCTCGGAGCGATAGTCGTTTTGACAAGTCCCGATTACCTGAAAGCGTTTCAACCGGAGCAGATCAATGCGCTGGCAATGACCTTTCTCCGGCTGGGCAATTTCGGCATAGGACTCTATGAAATATTTACGGCCTGTTTTCTGTTTTCCCTCGGACTGCTCATCGTAAGGTCGCGATACCTTCCGCGAGTCTTAGGCATTTTGTTGATGATCGGAGCTTGTGCGTTTCCAATTAATACTTTTACCAAAATACTCATTCCGCAATTCCATCCCGCATTGATAACGCAGTTAACGATGCTCTTTAATGCTTTCGGTCCGCTCGCGACGATCCTTTGGCTTCTCATCCAAGGGGTGGATGGGCCACAGCCGATTAATGAACATTAAATCCGAAAAATAAACGATTGCGGCGCCCTGGGGAGTAGCTATAACGCCGGGAGGATCTCGTTTGCCCGGGCGATCTTGTTTGGGAGCGAACCCACCCGCTACCGCGAGCAATTGTGTTTGATGTCAAGTAGATTTTTGGGCAACCCTCCATGGTGATTTGGTTTTGAGCATGACATTGACAATAGTTAGAAGTTTTCGCATGCAGGCCACCAGGG
>JACCVY010000120.1 GCA_013697915.1 Blastocatellia bacterium
ATCGCGTGCACAGGGCGAGCCGATATTCCGAGTGACTAAGACTCTATCATTCTCTTTACAATCAGATAACCCAGACGAGGACTACTTCCATGCGGATTTAGTCGCGTTTAAAATACCTGCAGGCGAATTCACAGAAGCACTGTATAGGCCCGAATCTTTTGGACACTCCGGAAGCCACAAGGCGACCGGGAAAAATGAACGCTTTATCCAGCATCAGTAACCTGGGGCTCTGCCCCAGACCCCGGGATTTTCAAGGCATGGCCTGCAATGGATCGTGGAGAATTTACGTGAAGCCCGGCCCTTGAACCGGGCTTCACACTTTCGATCCGTCGCAGGATCCGATTATCCCTCGGCGGGCCGCTTCTAAAGCGTTGCCCGCTTCTGTTTCACCGGACGAAAAGAACAGTACGTTTTTTCCGATCACCCGTCAAGCCGCCGCTTTCCTGGCGGCCTCACATTCTTCACGCACCGTCCACGGCGCTCGATAACCATGCCGCTCGATCAGCCATTCACGGTTGTATGTTTCCATCCACTGGCCAACAACTTGTCGCGCATGCTCCGCATCCTGGAAATCATGAACCCACAGGCATTCCTCTTTCAGGGTCCGAAAAAACCGCTCGATCACACCGTTGGTTTCCGGCTCATGCACAAAGCCCGGACTGTTGCCCAAGCCCAGAAAAAGCAGCTCTTTCCTGAAATCACCAGCGGTGTATTGCGGCCCCCAGTCGTGGCGGATGCTGATGCCCGCACCCGCTTTCTGCGCCAGCGCGCCGCGCCGTTTTTTCAGCCCCTGCTTGAGGGGTTCCAGCGCGGCCATTGCATCGCCCGATCCGACTTCGATGATGTGCCAGCCCAGGATCTCGCACGAGTAGTGGTCGATCACCGCGAACAGCCAGAGCAAACGGCCATTGGCCAGTCCGAACTGCGTCCCATCGGTGCCCCACAGCAGATCGATGTCTTCCGGGATGATCGTCCCTTCGTGGGACTTCTCTTTCCTGTCCGCGGCAGCGCGTTGCGGTGAAAGCAGACCCGCTTCACGCATCAGCCGATTCACGCGTCCGCGACTGGCTCGCACGTTGAACCAGGCCCGCAGACGGCGATGAACTTTCTTCGTGCCCTCGGTGTGAAAGGGCGAACGGTTCAAAACGTCCCGGATCAAGGCCAGCAGCCGCACATCGTCGGCCTGCATTTTGGGTCCAGGCTTCTTGCGTTCGCGCTTTTCCTGGCGCAGTTTGCGCTGGTGCTCGTAGTACGATCTCGCGCGGAACGCCAACCACCGCGCACACCAGCGACAGTGGATACTTTCTTCCGGTGGAGGACTTCTCGTCCATCAGGCGCGTCACAGTCTCTGGCCTTCCTCTAGTACTTTGTCACGAATGAATAGACGGGTTGATAAGTGAGAATCGGCCTGCTGTTGGGCCGAATCTCACCTATCAAATCAATCGTGACAAAGTACTAGCGCCTTCACTTTTTTTCGCAGTTCAAGCTCCAGCGCCTGCTTGGCGATCAGTTGCCGCGCTTGTTCCAGTTCCAGATTGGCGGCGATGCCCGGATGGCTCTTCAGCGCCTCCCGGCCTGCGCACTTGTACTGGTCGAGCCACTTCTTGAGTTCATGCAGCGCGAAGCCGCTTTCACGGCTCACCGTCTCCATGTCCTCGCCGCGCAGCAAGCGCAACACGACCTCTTCCTTCGTTCCCGCCATACGCCGTCTGTGCTTCGCCATGACCCTGCCTTCTTGAACACGCGGACCACACTACATCCGCTTCAACTTTGTCCAAAGAGATTCAGGCCGCCCCAAAAACTCCTTCGAATATGAGGCAGACGAACATGATCAGAGCAAATAGAGGCAAAGCAATCAGTTTTTAGCATTAATAGTGGCTTCCTGTCAATAAGTATATGCACTACACACAATATGCATCTTCTGACGATCACCATAAAACAGGGGTTGCCAAGTGGCGCAGAAGAAAATCACACATGAGCAAATAGTTGGCATCGTTGCGGATAAGCTCCGCGATGCCCGCAAGCAACGAGGAATGAGCCAACAAGATCTCGCCCATGCGGCCCACATGCCAGTTACATATTTGGGAAAACTGGAACGGGCCGAATCTGCACCCACAATTGACATGTTAGCTCGGATATCGAAGGCATTGGGTATCGATACTG
>JACCVY010000143.1 GCA_013697915.1 Blastocatellia bacterium
ACCGGAGAGATCCCACGTCGCTGCCGTCCCATCGCCCACGATGCGTCCAACCGGGCTGGTCCAACGGTATACAATCGGATGTCCATCGGAAGAAGTTGCTCTCGCATTCAGACGAACTAATGCTGAAGTGGCGTCCCCCAGGCACGAGCTAACCACTGACCGATCCGATATGAGATTTAGCGTTGGAGCAGTGTAGGCAGTCCCGTGCATCGTTAACTTTTGAGCAAACGCTCGGGCCCCCCATAGATTCGCTCCGAGCATCATAATAGCTAACAGAAACCCTGGGAGAACTCGGCGACGGCTAAACCTGAGTATTCCTTTATGCATTGAATTTGGTTCGGAAAAACTACGCATATTCTCCAGTTTGCAACGCCCGTAACCTAATGTTTGCGACGCTTGAGAGGACCTTCAGCAGCCGGGCTAGCATCGCCCGCTTGCACCGTGGGTCTCGGTTGGGGTGGAACTGCTCCCCGGGGTACAACCCAAACCTCGACACAGTCGTCCTCCCGAAAACCTCCGTTTATTAGCGTAATCCGTGAAGCGTCCACTTTTCGATGTAGCACAAGATAATCTCGAGCCCTTGCGAGTAGCCGAGCACTTTCTCCAGCGCGACTCGTGCGGCCAGCATAAGCAATTAAGTATGTTGTCGTCGATGGATCGTTTTGCAGCTCCACGGCTAAATTGTCGAGACGTGCCTTCTGATCGTCGTAAGAGCAGTTACAACAGGTATCAAACTCGCTTCCAACAATATCTCGCTTTGGGGTACGCGGCGTGAAGGTGGAGGTTTGCACCGTTTGCCTGCATAAAGGATTGCCCGAGCCATCATCAACTACCAAAGTGGCGACGATCCGCTCACCGCCTAATCCAGTTGAGTCAACTGTGATTATAGATGTGCCGGCGCCGCTAATGATGCGGGCATTCGCAGGATTGACCGTCCACGTATAAAGCAGCCCAGCCGTGCCGTTATAATTAACCTCCGCTGCGTAAGTAATTACTTCTCCGTCGCTAACCTGAGAAGGCGCCGAGAGCTTAACTGGAAAAGGGCAAAGAGAGGCAGCTACAGGGGCGTTTGGCCGGTAGTTGATGGATACACATTTGATACGCCCAGCCGGTAGATCAATCTCGCGCCGCCACTGTTGGCCGTCTGGCAAGGTAATGACAATAGTGTGCGGCCCCGGGTCTAAACGCTCAATCGACGTAAGATCGGCAGTAGTTTTTCCAGACGCCTTCCCATCAATTTGCAGATCAAGACCAGCCGGGTTTGATTGGATCTTGAGGGTTCCGTAGTTCGGCTTTGTCCTCTTTTTGGCGTAGGTTGTCGCCGACGGGAGCGCGACACAAAAGGTCACTGCCAGCAGGAAGACGAAGACATGTCTCCCGTAAAGGCTATGTTTATTCGTACCCATCTCGGATCTCATCAGTTGGCCCGCTTACTTGGTCTGATTCTTCGTCACTAGATTCTTAATCTTACGCCGGCGCAATCGCACCCCAAACGCTGCCAGACCTGTGCCCAAGAGAAGCAGCGATGCAGGTTCGGGAACCGGTGCAGTCGCGGGAGGCGTAGGTGCAGTCACAGAAGCTGGCGTCTGAGTCAAAGCGTGTATTTCTATATGATCGTTAGGATGAATAAAGAACAGCGGAACGGCTGCCAGGAATAACAGCGGCCACTTTGGAAAACCCCCGCCAGCAATGAGGATTTCACCACAATCACACACCGTGCCTTGGACGGAGCCGGACCTTATTTGCTCTATGCTAGGTTTTTGAAAATCAGGAATTATTGCTATGCCCGCGAATATTGAGCCTGGGACGCCATTGGCAGGGGTGCTCTTTGACATTGCGGGAATCTCAGTTGAGATCCTGCCATCGGATTTCCAATCGCCGTTTAGCCTGAGCTCAGGGGTGGTCTGTAGATTTCCCACGACCTGTATCACGTCACTGATAACCACGGGCCCAGCTTGCACAGGTACGCCAGCCATCAGCAGACAGCTGAGAATCGAGGAGACAGCCCGGAGACCTAGATTGCTCATAGTACTAAGCCAAACCTCAAGTTTCAAGAAACGGGGAAGAGTCGAGGGAAGCGTTTCTAAGAGTAGATGTGGCATCCCGATGCAACTTTTGCGCCGGAGCAGGCAGTAGAGGATTGGTTGATTTATCAGTTTTTGAGAAGGGTATCGTCCCAGAATGAGATTGAGTTCCAGATTCCGGACGATTGAGCTAACTCACCGTCCCCGTTGCTTCCAAGAAACGCGCCGCGCGATTGGTTCGGAGCGTTCCACGCTTCTAGGTGGAGACCCGGCTAAAATTCGCCGCCCGGGGGCACTTGTGGATGCTATGGCAGAGCTATAGAGTTTAGAAGTGATCCAGTCCGTCACTTGAAAGAAATTCTTTGATGATTCCTGCGGCCCTCTCGGGGTCTTGTGCTATTTCGAACTCGATTTCCGCGTCAAGCAGTCCAACAACTTCAGATAACCGCACGCGAGCGGAAGGATCAAATTGGGCCTGCTTCTGAATTCCAGGATAGCCGCTACTCGCCGCTCGTGAGGTTTAGTTCGGATAGCCTCTCTTCCAGCCGGTCGCTTAGTGGCCAAAGGTACTTCATCCGCATTGAAGGCGGTTTCAAGTTTCGCGAGGTCAAGTTTTAAACCGTCCGTTTCCGACTGGGCGAACTTCAGCCAGTCTAATAAGTCTTTATCAGTAAGAATTTTATTTCCCGGGGTCTTTTGCCGGACGGCTCGCATTGTTATGCGCAGTCGTTCCGCGCGAGATGATACGTCAACCATCAAAGAGAGTCGGTCAACCTCCGCCACGAAGTCTGGGTTATTCAATCAGTTATGCAAGGTGCGGCGCGTACACCCGACTTCTTCCGCAAACTGATCTTGGGTCTTACCTGAGGCCAAGCCAATCACAGCATCCGAGCGTTGCTGATCCCACTTGAATAGGGAAATTTCCGGGAAATGTTCTACGGTGCATTCATACGTTTCATCTCTCCCTGGCTACCATCGCCAACAGGCTAAATGTGCGCTCGCTCATGCCGTTTATTAACACCGCCAGCCCTTCGCTGATTGCTTCATTAGCCATTCACGATCGGTGGCTTGCTTTGTTTGGACCGTCATCAACTCCAAGTTGTTTTCAACATAGCCCACAACGAGATCGGAAATTCTATTTCCTGAAATGTGGCTATCGTTGGCCAACCTTTCGCCTTCCGGTTGCCAGTTTCGAACGGTCGCGCGCGGTAGGGCTATGGCGCTTTGCAACCTCTGTAGGCGAGTCTCCCAGGATCTTCCCCGCAAGGTGAGGACGAGGATACAACAGAACAACCCGATCACGCGGTTAGCGACGAAGGTATGGAAGACTCATAAGAGAATCGGAAAGGGTCCGAGTCTTCCGCCGCTGAGTGCGTTCTGAAGATATTGAGACAAGGGTGGATCAATGGGCGCCGACTGGCAAACGTACCCGAACAGCGCCTTAATGACGTCGCTTAAAAAAATACTAACCCTCTGTTTTATTTCAGATCGATTTGTTGAAGAGAATTGCGCGCACAACTAGAATGCGGAATAGGACCCGACTGTTGCGCGTTGGTGTCCAGAACTCATTCTAATGGATCTGGCATTGCCAGAGATTGATGGCTTTGCCGCGACAGTCCGAATCCGCTCTCATGAGGATCTACACGATGTTCCGATAATAGCGATTTCCGCCTACGGTGAGTTAGGTGTTGACGATCAACTAAAGACTGATCCCCATCCTGCTGGTTTCAGTGCCTACTTACCCAAACCATTTGCTCCTGAAAAACTGCTTAACCTGGTGCACCTGTATTTACCAAAAAGCGGACGTATTTAATGTCTAGATACTCCAAATTATTCTAGAGTTCCACCGCCAAAAAAACTTTAAGAGGATTTGGTAGTCGTCGGGTGGCTCGAATCGAGTGGAGCTAGAGTATATTGGAGCGGATTACTTCCGCAGCGAGAAATTTTTCAACAACTTCTCGCGGCCAATAACGGTGAGTTTTGCCCTCCCGCACCGTCGCGCGATCTATTCGAATAGCGTCAATGGATCTTATGGGCCTCTGGTGCCATAACGCAATTGCAGCCTCAGTCTTCTCACTCATCGATAACAGCTCGTCCTCGTAAAGTGCGTCCCACCAGCCATGATCTAGACCACTGACATCGAACCGCGCAATAGCGCGCTCGTTTTGGACAACCGAGAGTTGATGGCGATTGCTGTCAAACTGTTTCATATTCACATCGGGCATGTATGAAACAACTGCTAATGACATGCAACTTCCATTAACTTCGGAAGGCAAATATAAGCCACTCCCGAATAGCGTAATAATCTTACGAAAATGATCCGCATCCGCCGCGTGATTGCAAGCACTAACGGGGTTGACAACTGAACGGCAAAACAGCGTATTCAGGTTCTTTCTTGCTCCGGTTTTGTTGAAAATGAAAGAGCGGCGGCGTTCTCTCTCCCAAGACGCGCGCCGCCGCCCTTTATCGGATGGCGGAAACGGTGGCCTCGGGTGGTGTCTGATACAGTGCGAATGCAAGAAACACCACCTTTGGCCGTCGTTTCCACAATCGCTAAACGACTAATGCCGTACTGATTTCAGAGGGTCAGCGAAACCGTGCAATCCTCACGGTCAAATAACATGCAAGTAATCTGTCATTGACAGGCGGTTTTAGAGGAATAAAATTCGTCGCAATCGGGTATCGGTTGCTGGCGTGAGGACAGTAACCCACGGGAAGCTGTATGCTTCCGCCCAACTTTGAGAGGCCAGCCGTAAAGCTGGCCTTTCGGTTTTCTACGGGCTAGCGTCTTGGCTTCCCTTACGGCGTAGCAGGCGGCTCTCCGATGTTGCTGACGTGGTTTTGAATGAGTTGCCAGTTATTTCCGCGCTTCACCCACACGTGGGTGCTGCGGTAAGTTGGCTTCCCAGTTCACCGTCCCGCGGTGCGACATGACAGCGAGTTTGCCGCCGTCAAAGAAGCGCACTACGTATTCGTCGGCTACTTCGGTGTCCTCGGTGTGCTTGAGTGCCGCCATGTATTGCGCTTTGTTCTCTACTTGACCAAAAGGCGTAATGTCCATGTAGTCATCGGCGACGATCCCGGCGATGGTCTTCCGGTCAGCATCATTAAGCCGCAACTCCGCTGCCGTCCACTGCCTGTCCAGGGCTATCAACGCCTGTTCATCCGTCGGCCTAGGTTTCGTTTGTGCGGAACTGATAGATGATGTTCTCGCCATTGCAATCACGAGCAGAAGTATCCGTGTTAGTTGCTTCATTAGACTCAGGTTCCTTTCGTTGGTTAGGAGTTCGGTGCGGCAGACAATATGCACAACCTTGCAGAGTTTCAATTTCCCTACCCTGGCGATAAAGTTTTCTCCTGACGTTTCATGGTTAAAAGCGCGCGCGATATTCTCCTGAAACGATGAACGCCTTTACCATCTCAGCGTCGATGTAGCTGCCGTTGGCCTGATTTAGTTTGTTCAGCCAAAAGTTGAATCCTGCGAAATCAGAGTCCGGTGCGTCGTTTGGATTGCGACGCAGGTAACCAAAATACTGCATTAAGACAAACGCACGGTTGAATTCCTGCTGAGCGAGCGTGGAGTTCTCAGCCACCCGTCGCAACGCGCGCGCGCGCGCCACTACATCAGAGGGAATGACATTTTCTATGAGCAGATCAATTTTCAGTTCTTCGTCTAAAGCTTGCCAATCGGCACGGAAATACGAAGTCTGAAACGCTCCCTTGTTATAAAAATCAAGCAGGCTCATTACCGAATCGAAGATGTTGCGAACCAGCACGACCGGACGAATGCCGAAGGCCTGCATCAGGTGAACATTCGCGTCCGATGCACGACAGTGCTGCTGCGTGACGGTATCAAGGTCAGCAAAC
>JACCVY010000158.1 GCA_013697915.1 Blastocatellia bacterium
TCGCTGGGGACCCACGTCAGTCGTCCGACCAAAGCGGCGACAGCCAGAGGTACACGGCGGCCCCAACAATCAGCGAGCCGAAGATGAGGGTCAGGAAGACCATGGCTACTTGACCGCCTTCAGCGCCCTGGCTGGCCCGAGGAACGCCTCAATCTGGGGCCATCCCTTGGTGTTGTGGCCGACCTGAATGTTGACCGCGCGGTTGCTGACAGCGGACAGGTCGGCGGGCGCCTCGGCCGTGGAGGCCAGCCAGAGCTGGAACTCGACCGGGGTGAGGATGCCCTTCAGGAAGGCATACGAACTGGCCTTCTCGTGGCTCGACATGTTGCGCGTCATCGCTTCGAGGTCGAGCGTGTCGTCCGGCCCCTCGGCGTCTTCGAGCAGGACGGGCTTGCGGTCCTCATCGAGGATGGTGACGCTGAAGTGGAACCGGCCGCCGTCGTCAGGCTTGCCAAACTTGTCCTTCTCCTGCGCCCAGTCCTCGTGGACCTTGTGATAGATGTCATTGAACCGGGCGACGAACAGGCCGTCCTCGATTTCGGGTGCGCTCGATGCGCTGCTGGATGGTGCGGGGATGTTCACGGTGCTCCTTTCAAGAGCTAAATGCGGTGTGTCCTGAGTGTAGTGCTATGTGGTGGTGGCGTCAAGGCGGAAGGGGCGGACCAATCGCCCCTGCCCATCCTCTAGCCAATCACGCGAGACTGACCTGAACCATTGCGGCGCCAAAGGACGGGCTCATGTCGCCCGACGGGACGACCATTGCCAGACCCTTGCTTTCGGGTTTTGTCGTTTAGAGCGTACGGCCGAAGCATGACTTCCTTACCGATGGCTGCGAGGAGTATGGTCGTGGCAGCGTTCCGCTGCTCATCTGTGACCCCAAGCCCGCTCGGTGCAATGAGTGCATCGAACGCATCCGCGACTCTCTGTCCGAACTTGCCCATGCGGTAGCGGGTCTGCTGACCCTCCTTCTCCAAGCGAACGATGGCGCGATGCACCAATGACGCTTCTGGTGCCAACTGGCTTGACTGGCAGGAATTCCTGACCACGCAGAGGTCATCGTTGAACGGGTGCCCGGCCTCGTTGCGCGGTACGCCGTTGGCAGCCGCCCCGATGGCAGCGTAGACGGCTTCTCTCGTGATTGGAATGGCAACCGACTCAGTTGCGTCAACGCGGACGACTCGTCGGGACGGGTCCACAAGGGACGGAACGTAACTTGGCATGTGAGTTTTCCTCTTTAGACTTGCTGCATGGCGATACTTTCGCCAAGGCGGATAAGTTGTGCTGCGAGACGTTGCATACGCCCACGCTGTTCTGGTGTCCAGTGCGCTCGTACCGGGGCAATTGCCCGGCGCATGGCAACGACCTCCTTCATGGCGGTCATTAGGGCTCGATACTCGTTCTCGATTGAAACCTCCTGTGCTTCGGTAGGTTCGGCTGGCACATCTGTGCCAACATTGTCCTCAGATTGAGCGTGAACCGGCTCGTCGGCTGGCACATCTGTGCCAAGGTCACGGTCTACAGTTGTGTGCGACACCCCGACCTCAGCGGCGATCTGCCGCTGGGTCCATGGCTTCCCGCTGTCGGGGTGGGTCTCGGTGGCGAGCATACGCACCACCGGGATGCGGGCCTCGCGCGTCATGGCGATACGCAGAGGCTCGTCCGCCCCTTTGAACGCCGCCATTGAGGCGCGGATGTGCATCGTCTCCGTCTTCGCGAATAGGTCGCGTACCTGTTCGAGTGTCAGGTCCTCGGTCATGCGGTTCTCCACTGCGGGTCCCGATCAGGTCGATCAGGTGATCCTTGTATTGTGCACACCCTGCTACAGCCTGTCAAGTGGGCTCTGAAATCTTGATTTTTCAGAAGTGGTGAGTATGGTGAGTTTGGTGAGTTTTAGTAGGAAGTTCTCTTCACGAGAAACCAGCTAATTAGTTTGTCCAATTTGGGACCAACTCACCACTATTTGCGTCTTGACGCAAGTGTTTGAGCACAAATCGTGATTTTTCGGTGTGGTGGGTTCGCGGAGTGTCCGTCCGCACGCCGCAACT
>JACCVY010000152.1 GCA_013697915.1 Blastocatellia bacterium
GTGCGCCACTCTACTTGTCCCCCGAAGGGGACTTTCGCGTTCGACTTGCATGTCTGAGGCACGCCGCCAGCGTTGATTCTGAGCCAGGATCAAACTCTCGTTAGAATTTGTTCTCTGGAACATCATCTCGTACTGGTTATTGTTCAGTATCCGATAATGACTCTTCTGCAGAGTTTTGAACGCGAGCTTTATCGCTCGTCGTTTTGACTCTCAAAGTTCATTGATATGGACACGCTCTATCTAGTTTTCAAAGATCGATTCCAAATTGTCTTTGGATTGCCGTACAGACGATAAAACTTCGCCCCAAGCAAACGAGGACTTTAACTTATCGTCACTACTCTGTCAAGCGAGGCTCAAAGTTCGCAAAATGTCATTTTAGCGAACAAAAAGCGCCGCCATTCTCCTCACTTTCCCCGGAGAAAAGCGACACCTTTATGTGCCTCTGAATTTCGGACCTGTCAATTCCCTGCTTAAAAGGGAAGGGGCATTATAGGGACAAAAAATCTCTTGTCAACCCCTTTTCAAATACTAACTCGCTGACCTCTGTTCGGATATCGTGAGGCCCGGGTGATCGGGCGAATCCAGGATGCTGTTGATAGTCAATCGGTTGTCGATTGTAGCTGAGAGGTTCGAAATTTTCGCACGTATACGGCTGACTAAAACACCTAATTGATCGCCGCGCAATATCTCCACACCGCGATGAACATCAGCAAAGCGTAACAACCCACTGACAGATTCGATATCATCCGACGCCGACATATTAGACACGTACATCACAGACGCGCGGGAAATTGCTCGACGTGCAGTGCGTTTCATCGTGAGCGTTTTGCCATCAGCTACCATCACAAAAAAATCCGGCTTCACATAGTGGGTGAAACTATTGCCTTCGATAAAAACACCGGGTGCGATCACCCGCTCCAGTGCTTCATTAATACCTTTCTGAACCTGTTCATCGGTGGCAATCACCCAATGCACATTCGCAGCGCCTGCATCCCAGTAGCGACCGGTATCTTTTCCCACCGCGTAGGTCAACTCACGTCCTGAAATAATTGTTGGTTCGCTGGAGAGCAAGTCGCTTACGCAACACGAGTGCGGATCCTTTCCACAGGACCGATAGTGCCCGCGCGTAGTCTTTATCGCTTCCCAGCCGGGGAAGGCAGAGAGAAGTTTGCACAACAAAGTGGTCTTGCCGACTTCAGAAGTAAGTCCGCCAATACCGATGACTGCGGGACTCTTGTGACTTGTGGAATTCATAAAGCCTTAAGTGGCGAACGCTACTTCTTTTTCTTATCTTTGGCTACGCTCGGCGCGCTGACCTTAAGGTAACCTCGCGCGTCTTTGTAAACAGTGTATTGAACGTCGTTGATTTGCCCGCTATCGTCCTGCACGCGAATGGTGAACGTTTTGTTGTCAGGCCTTCCTTCAACCCGACACGGTAAAAATCCTTTCAAGTCTGGACTGCGATAGGCGGTGTAGTGTTCCTGATCTCTCTTATCGTAGCCGAGTACATAGATGCGATCAAAATCGGGTTCGTCCAAAGTGTGCGCCTGATTTGAACTGCTCTTTTCCAGGATGACCCAACTGCCGGGCTTAACTTCTTTAGCTGCATCTTTGTCTTTTGGCGACGCGGTCGCCGCGTCCGATGAGTCACCATCGAGTCGTTGCCAGGCAACAAATTCGCGACCGGTGCGATAGAAAATAATATCGCTCGGAACGGCGAGTTCAACTTGCTTGCCGTAGATCCAGCCGCCCGGAGCAGGTGAGATTGAAGTCGGCAAACGAACCTTGTACCAAAGCTCGTTGGTTTCCTCCGGCTCGTTCTCTTCCTGATTGTCTTTGTTTCTGCGCGCATTTCCCTGCTGCGCGCTACCTGCCTTTGGCGCGATGTCCGTTTCAATAGCTTCGGAGGACTTTGGTTTCGGGATGCGCTTCCAGCCGACTATTTCAAAGCTCGAGCCACTGTCCAGGCGCATCATGATGTTTTCGTTACCGCTGCGGTCCGGCGTAAGTCGCAAGTTCGAGCTGGCGCGTAACTGGCCAGACGCCTGTGCCGGAACGTTCTTGTCTTCCTCTGCGAGCTTCTTGGAATTCTTCAGCACATCGTCCGGCATGACGTTGCGCGACTCTATCCAGCCCTCGGTGCTGTCTTCATCTTGAGCCTGGACACGAAGCCAGCGCTCTTTTTTACTATTGTCGGTTGGGTCCTGTACATCCTGAAAGTCGAGAATGTCCAGTGTATCTCCACGGCTAACCTCCAAAAGATCAGCGGCCACCACTGCCGTCGAGCTGCGAATTTGAGCGCGTCGCGCGACGACCACACCAGTATCGCTTCGTTTCGCGAGCGTGCTGCAGCCAGCGCACAAAGCCGCGGCCAATAACGCTATTAAGGTACGCCAAACCACTTTACTAAATGCGTTAGTTACCATTTCCGTCGTTACTCTTAATTCCTTTCACAAAGCCGCTACTTTCGCGCCAAACAATTCAGCAGTTTCTTTTGCTCCTTATCGGCGTGGTCGGTAGAAAGTTTGGTGCCTGAGCTTGTGCGCGTAACGGTAATTCCGTATGGAGACAGCACCGATTCCAAATTGATAATTCCCACACCTTCGATGTATTGCCGAGCAAATGATTGCTGTCCAACCTGCTCGTTTAGAATTCCAATTATAGTCTCGTTCGCATCTGCCTGTCGTGTCGTGACACGCTGGAAGAGCTGAACGTAAAGATCGTCCGACGAGGTTTTGCAGGCACTACCGGCCCGCAACTGCAAATCGTATAGAAAGGCAACGAGCATCGCTTTGTCGTACACCACCGATGATGACGTGGTCCAGCGACGTTCTGATGCGTTTATTAATGACAGGTTGTCGCGATCGGGCGATGATAAGTACGAATCATAAACGCGGGCTATCGTATCGAGGTAATCGTTGAATGAGATGAGGCGTAGCCGCAGATCCATTCTCAGCGCCTGATAAACAGTGAACCCTTCAAAAAACCAATCATAGTCTCCCTCAAGGTTCAGCGAGTTTGGCACCCAGAGATGAAAAACCTCGTGGGCCAGCACAAGCCCAAGCCGGGACTTCACCTGTTTCGCCTTTCCCCGACTTCCCAACAACAGAACAACAGCGTTGCCTCTCGTCTCGGCAGTCCAACGTGTGGGAGGCGCATCGTCCGGAAACGGCACCAGCATCAGAACCGCATTACGTTTCAATTCAAATCCCGTCAGCTTCGAATACTCCTGGGCAATCTTTCCGGCAATCTTCAGAACATCCTTATCCGCGATCGGCCAATTGCCGGACAGCACTACTGAAAAATTCCTGGCTCCAATATGCTCGGACTTCTCCTGCAACTGAGGCCCGATCAGAAAGACCGTCTTGTCAGGCTCCTCCGTGAAATAGGTTAAGGACGTTCGCTTTTCGGCGTTCGAAGCTGCACTCCAGCCTGCTGGAAGCTCTAATTGGATCAGCACAGCAGAAAACGCGCCGGAGCCTTTTATCGATCGGGGCAACAAATCGGCCAGCATGAGAAGCCCGCGCTCTCGATTCAGCCCGGACACATGCGCCCCCTGCGCAGGCGGTATGGGCTCACTCAGATTCAACTCATAACTAGTCTGGTGAAATTTTTCGGAAATTTGAAATTCTCCGGGTGCAAGTTTCCGCACCGCAACGACCTGGCCGCTAGCGCCGCGAGCCTCTACATTTTCGATACGTTCCGCGAGGCCAAGAACAGCTCCATAGGCATTCGGAAACGAGAGAACATCGGCCGGCGCGGGAAACTCCACAGTCATTTTGATTCTTGCAGGCGCGGTTGAAGCTATAGCAAGACGCACCTTGAGTGTCTGCGCCTTAACGCCTGCGGAAGCAACGAGAGCGATTAATGCAATGACAATTAATCTCTGACGCGTTGAACCCGGGGCGAGGCAATTGCGAAGGCAAACTACGCCCCAAAACAAGCTGGGTCTGCTGCAGGAATCTGGATGGACCAGGAGACGTAGAGTCGGTTTGACAGTGATTGCGGGCATCCCTATATTAGCGTCTGGACTCTAACACACCGTTAAAAACGTGACTAGAAAGCTGCAAGACAAGTTGAATTTGATGCGTGCCGCGTTTCCGCGCGCGCTGTCTATTGCGCTGCTCGCTTTCATTGTCTGCGGAACCACGGTCGAAGCTGCACATAATCACGGCAATCTTCCTGGATCCAACAAAGTCACCAGCGCTGCTCATTTCTCGGATCCGGCAACCGAAAGCACACTGGGCACTAGCTCACCCAGTTGCAGCGACTGCCTGATTTGCCAACTTCATCAGAACTTTTCGGCCACCGTTATTTCAGCGTCGCCGCGCCTTGCCCCGCTCATAATCACCGCCAGTTTCATTCAGTCCCATTCCCTTTTTGCTAGTTCTCAAACCAGTGTAACGAGAACCGGCCGCGCGCCGCCAAAAACCTCCTGCTAAAACCGCCCGTAAGGTGCGGCCTGCTTTTTTAGCCGCATCATCAGCTGCGGAATCGTCCCATGTTGGGCTCGAAGCAACGAGATCAGCACCGGAAACGATCCGTGAATCACCAGGCGATCAATCCAGGAGTAATGCAATGACTCTCAAAAGTTTTCTTAGGTTCGCGATATTATCGCTTCTTTTACCGGTTCTCTTGCAAACGTCTTTTGCGCAAGCACGCATCGGTACCGTGCAAGGTACGGTTAAAGATCCCACCGGCGCCCTTGTTCCCAATGCGAAAGTCATAATTAGTCAGCCCGTCACAGGCTACAATCAAACCACGCAAACAGATCAGCAAGGCTCATTCAAACTCGTCAACGTTCCATTCAATACCTATAAAGTGCGTGCCGAGGCGCCCGACTTCCAGCCGGCAGAGCAGTCGATCGATCTTGAAAGCAACATTCCTGCAAACGTCGATTTTTCTTTGCCATTGGCCGGGGCCACTGCGGACGTAACGGTTACCGCGGACAATTCAGCGATACTCGAAACCGATCGAACATCTTCCGATACGGATCTAAGCCAAAGCCTTCTCGAGCGGCCGCTAGGAGCTGCTCCTTCGCGTGCTATCGAATCGATGGTGGCGACCACGCCCGGCTTTGTCACTGATGACAACGGACGCATGCACCCGCGCGGTTCTGAATCGCAAGTGCAGTATGTCGTCGATGGAGTTCCCGTCACCGACAATATGTCGGCCATATTTTCCACTAGTCTTGACGCCCGCACGCTACGCTCCGTTGAGGTCTTAACCGGTGGAATCCCCGCAGAGTTTGGTGACAAGCTTGCAGGCGTAATCAATGTCAACACGCGATCCGGACTGGAAGGTCCAACCCAAGGTGGCTTGTCGTTTTCCGGCGGAAGCTTTTCAACGGGCGAGATATCAGCCGACTTCGCAACGCACACGAGGCGTTTTGGTTTCCTGGCTAACCTATCGGCGTCAACATCGCAACGCTACCTCGACCCACCGACGCTTGGTAACTTTCACAACTTCGGGCGTTCAGGCAAAGGCTTCTTTCGATTGGATTATCAGTTTGACGGAAACAACACCTTGCGTGGCGTGTTTACTTTTGGGGGCTCAAACTTTCAAGTGCCGAATCGATTTGCGCAGGAACTAGCTGGGCAGGACGAACGCCAGAAACTGCGAGATAATTCCGAGAACATTAGTTACCAGCATATCTTTTCGCCAAACGCGATCGCCCAGTTCGCTTTTTTCCATCGTGGGAGTGAAGCAAGGTTGACGAGCAACGCCGCCTCAACGCCGGTTGCTGCTTTTCAAAATCGGACCTTGAGCAATTATGGCGGGCTTGGCTCGCTGACGCTAACGCGTGGAAAGCACAACATCAAGTTTGGCGGGCAGGTCACAGTAACGCCACTCAATGAGCATTTTAGTTTCTACCCAACTGTGCATTTTAACGATCTCGTAGACGAGAACGGCAACGTCTTCGCAAATCCGGTTAACAACTTCAACGTTGCGAATCCTTTCGTCTTTAGTGGCCAAAAGACTGGCCGAACGCTAAGTGCGTACGTTCAGGATCGTTTTGCAATCGCCAAAAATCTGACGTTAGATCTCGGCATCCGGTACGACAACTATAAGCTTTTGGTAAGTGAACAAGCGCTAAGCCCCCGGCTGGCGATCGCGTATTTCATTCCGAAGACCCAAACGACTCTGCACGCTTCGTACAATCGGTTCTTCCAGCCGCCCCCGACCGAGAATCTCTTGTTGGCAAGCTCGGCTGCAGCTTCCGCAATCTCGCCGCTGGCTGTGATTCGGGGAGTTACCACTATAAAACCAATTCTTCCTGACAAAGAACATGTATTCGAAATTGGCGTGCAGCAAATGTTGTCGCGCTATGTACGTGCCAACACAACGCTCTATCAGAAACGCATTCAAAACTTTTCCGATAAGGATCAATTCTTTGAAACCGGAGTGGTCTTCCCTATCGCCATTTCATCGGGAAGAGTCACCGGAGAAGAACTCAAACTGGACTCGATCGATATTCGCGGCTTTCGTGGCTCTCTGTCTTTTGCTAACGCCCATGCATATGGTGTTACACCAATATCGGGAGGATTATTTCTCGGCGAGAATCCGCAGGCGCTTCAGGTGCAAGGCGTGAAGTTCGATGCTGATCACGATCAGCGAAACGAAGCGCAGTTTCAACTTAGCTACAATCATCGTCCGTCAGGCATCTATGCGATCTTCAGTGGCCGTTACGATTCGGGCGTACCAACAGATGTCGAGCCGGGCACCACACTCGCGCAATTCGTCGCGGCTGGATTCGACCCGCGGCTATACAACGAAATCGATTTCCAGCGGAGCCGCGTGCGACCGAGAACAATTTTTGATTTCTCGCTCGGGGCTGATCTGCGGCGGACGGAACGTTTCTCGTTGAATCTACAGTTTGATGTGCAGAACCTGACGAACCAACTATTCCTTTACAACTTTGAATCGGTCTTTAGTGGCACGCATGTGGGCTATCCGCGCATGTTTAGCGGCAAACTTGCGTTAAGGTTCAAGTAAAGACCGCAAAATTTGGAGCAGGAGCCGGGCCACAGAATTGGAGTCTGGCTCCTTCGCCTACGTCTCGCTTTGGGCCGGGTTTCGTTGACAGTTTTTCACTTTAAGGCCTAGAATGCCTGCATCGCGTGGTTGTTTTTCCGGTTCGCCCTTAACCACCTGAGGACTTTGCTATGAGCCTGGTTAAGATCATCGTTATTACGATAATCGTAATTCTGAGCATTCTGCTTTTCGGCCGCTTTTTTGTTTAGCCGAACGGCTGCATGTCCCTACCTTACGTATCGTCGCCTTCAAAACTGACGCCTACGAATGCAGTTTATAAACTGCCGGCACGGAAGTGTGCGCTTTTTCTGAGTTGCATACTGGCAATCATTTCTTTTCAAAACACAAAGGCTCAGGAACCAGGTGCGGCTGATGATGTAGTCCGCATTGTCACCCATCTGGTTGTCTTTCCAATTCGCGTCCGCGACAAGCGCGGCCAGGCCGTTGCCGGATTAACTCAAAACGATTTGATCTTGAAAGATGAGGACCAGGCCACAGCGGGATTGTATCTCTACCAGGGAGCCGATCGCGTGTCGTTGGTCTTTGCGCTGGACCAATCGGGGAGTCTGCGCGAGATCATGAACCAGCAGCGTGATGCGGCGCTGGCGCTGTTCAGCGAGTTTGGCGAAAAATCTCAAGTCGCTGTAATGCGGTTTGCCGAACAACCAAAATTGGCGCTCCCTTTCGGGCGCGATCTCGATGCGACTCGTGCTGCTTTCTCTGCTTCAACCGCTAGCAATCAACATACAGCTATCTTCGATGCCGCGGCGGCCGCAACGAAGTTGTTTGAAACCCTGCCACGCATGCGTTCTGAACGCCGTCTGGTGATCCTGATTAGCGACGGTCTGGACACGGCGAGCACAATCAAGGCGGCTACAGTCATCGAAGCGGCGCTGAAAAATCAGGTAACGTTTTACGTGATCCACTTGCCCTTGTTTACGCCACGCGATGGACGTCTAAAAGTTCGCACGCCAGCGAAAGGCTTTCGCGAGCTCGCTGAAAAAACCGGCGGTAAATATTTTCTCGTCGGCAACACTGCTTCACCGCTCGCGTCTCGGGCAAATATCGATCTGTCTCCGGTGTTCAAAGCAATCGAGGAAGATCTAAAGAGCCAATATCTGCTGGGCTTCTACACCAAAGAAACCTCTAACGACGGCCGCGTGCATCGTTTGGTAATCGGCCTGCCGCCGGGTGTCGAGTACCAGTTTGGTGGGTTTGGTTATTCTCAAAAGCATGAGCTCTTTATTGCGCCAACCGATTCAAAGAAAACCCTAGACTTGCTTCCACCGGCATGATTCGGTAAACAGTAGTCTTCAAATCCAAACAGCTTTCCTGATATCAAATGACCGACGAAAAAGAACTCGGGTTGCGAAAGATTCGCCGCGCGCTCATCAGCGTCTCTGACAAAACCGGAATCGTGGATTTCGCGCGCGAACTGAAAACTTTTGGCGTAGAAATCATCAGCACTGGTGGGACCGCCAAAACATTGCGCGATGGCGGCATCGAGGTGCGGGATGTTTCTGACGTGACCGGCTTTCCCGAGATGATGGATGGCCGCGTGAAGACGCTTCATCCAAAGATTCACGGCGCTCTGCTCGGCTTGCGTGATAATTCCGAACACATTGGGGCGATGAATGAGCACGATATCGAGCCTATCGACATGGTTGTGGTCGATCTCTATCCATTTGAGAAGACAATCGAGCGTGAAGGAGTAACACCAGAACAAGCAGTTGAGCAGATCGACATTGGTGGGCCAGCGATGATTCGCTCGGCTGCAAAGAACTACAGAGACGTGGCGGTAATTACCTCGCCAGACATCTACCGCCAAATCCGAACTGAACTCATTCTTGACGACGGCGCTCTTACCCTCGCAATGCGGGAACAGCTTGCGCGTCTCGCCTTTATGCGCACAGCCTTCTATGACTCTGCAATCTTTCCTTACTTGAGCGCTAACCTCGAAGGTGCCAGAGATTCAAAAATGTTTCCCCCGGTCCCTGATATTCTCGCGCCTATGGCGACTTACATGAATCTCTTTTCATCAGCCATGAAAGCAGCGACCGGCAGAACCTTTGAAGATGTTCAGCAGGAATCTTTTGACGAGAGGCCGCAGCTGACGCTCAACAAAATTAGCGACCTTCGTTACGGCGAGAATCCACACCAGAGGGCGGCGCTTTACGAGATCGAAACCAAAACGGCGCCTACTGAGCCGGATGGTTTTGCCCAGGCCGAACAACTGGCCGGGAAGGAGATGTCCTTCAACAACTACGCAGATGCTGATGCTGCGTGGCAACTTGCTTGTGACTTCGATGAACTGGCGTGCGCGATCATCAAGCATACGAATCCTGCCGGCGTCGCACTCGGCGCGACCGCTGAAGCGGCATATCGTCGCGCGCTGGCCACCGACCCAGTCTCAGCTTTTGGAGGGATTGTCGCTTTTAGCGCACCGGTCGATAAAGCGGCGGCAAAGGCAGCCAGCGAAATATTTATTGAGGTCATCATCGCTCCGGAGTACGACCCTGCTGCGCTGGAAATTCTGAAGACAAAAAAGAATCTGCGAGTTTTGAGAGCTCGGGAACGCGAAAACCGCGAAGGTGTTGAATACAAACAAATCTCCGGCGGCATGCTGGTACAAACGCGCGATACACATAAATTGAAGCGAGAAGACTTGAAGGTTGTAACTAAGCGCGCACCGACTGACGACGAAATCAGAGACCTTCTCTTCGCCTGGACAGTTTGTAAGCATACGAAGTCCAACGCGATCGTCTACGCGCGTGATGAACAGACGGTGGGTGTCGGCGCCGGTCAAATGTCGCGCGTCGATTCCGTAAAGATTGGCGCCATGCGCGCGCAGTTGCCTGTCAAAGGTTCCGTTCTTGCTTCCGACGCCTTCTTCCCTTTTCGTGACGGCATCGACGAAGCAGCCAAACACGGCATCACCGCGGTCATACAACCCGGCGGCTCAATGCGCGACGCGGAAGTGATCGCGGCTTGCGACGAACAAAATATTTCCATGGTCTTTACCGGCATCAGGCACTTCAAGCATTAACTGCCTGCCGCGAGCGACGGTTTCGCGGCTTTGCCGCCTTCGGTGCGGTAAAGCTTAGCCTTACCGGCAACGCTTAAAAGAACTGGCGAGACTATGCCTCACGATTGCGGGCGAGACGACCGCGCGCCCAGGATGTTGGCTTGCTCTTTAACCAGACTTTATTGATACTTCGGAACCTATGCTCAAAAACAAAACAGGAATCATTTTCGGTGTTGCTAACAAGCGCTCAATTGCCTGGGCGACGGCGCTTGCGCTTCACGAAGCAGGCGCCCGGATGGCTTTCACCTACCAGGGCGATCGGCTGAAAGAAAACGTTGAAGGTTTAACTAACGAGGCGCTGCCCGGCTCGTTGGTGTTGCCGTGCGACGTGACTAAACAGGATGAAGTTGACGCGACTTTCCAACGAGTTGGCGAAGAATTTGGCCGTCTCGATTTTCTGATTCACAGCATCGCCTACGCGCCTCGTGAAGCCCTCGGCGGTGAGTATCTCGACACCAGTCGCGATGCTTTCGTGACCGCGTTGGAGATCAGCGCTTATTCCCTGGTCCAACTCTCGCGCGCGGCTGCGCCGTTGATGACCGAAGGCGGCAGCATCGTCTGCATGAGCTATTATGGCGCGGAGAAAGTAATCGCCGGCTATAACGTGATGGGCGTCGCGAAATCAGCATTGGAAGCCAGCACGCGCTACCTGGCAAATGATCTGGGGCCGCGCAACATTCGCGTCAACGCCATTAGTGCCGGACCCATTCAAACTTTATCGGCGCGCGGCGTCTCTGATTTCTCAACGATGCTGAAGCATCACGCCGAGCGGGCAGCCCTGCGGCGCAACGTCGAAGCCCGCGAAGTTGGCAGTACGGCTGTTTTTCTTTGTAGTCCGATGTCTTCCGCAATCACCGGCGAAGTTATCCACGTGGATTGCGGCTACAGCATCATGGGAATGTAAGTAGCATAGACTTTAGCCTGTGCCCGCGGCGCTTAAACATAGACGGGATGAAGCCTCTGCCATCAACTGCACAGGCTCAAGCCTGTGCCACTAAATACACAGACTAAAGTCTGTGCCACTGAATATGAGCGACAAACCAGAACCAGACGAGCACAAGCCGGGAACCACTCAGGACGAACAACTCCTGGAGAGTCCGCGGCTCGACGAGTTTACCCACACGGATACCTGGCGCGTGTTTCGAATCATGGGCGAATTCGTCACCGGTTTCGACGAACTAGCCACGCTGACTCGCGGCATATCGATTTTTGGTTCCGCGCGCACGAAGGTTGACGATCCGGACTACGCTGCCGCTCAGGAAACGGCGGCGCTGCTGGCGCGGGCTGGCTTTGCGGTAATTACCGGCGGCGGACCGGGCATCATGGAAGCAGCGAATCGCGGCGCATTTGAAGCCGGCGGTTTGTCGATTGGCTGCAACATTGAGCTGCCGTTTGAACAGAGCTCAAATCCATATCTGACGCGCGGGCTGAAGTTCAAATACTTCTTTGTTCGCAAGATGATGTTCGTAAAGTACAGTCTGGGCTTCATTATTTTTCCCGGCGGCTTTGGCACGCTTGATGAATTGTTCGAAGCGCTGACGCTGATTCAAACACAGAAGATTCGCAACTTTCCAGTGGTGCTTTTTGGAACGAAGTATTGGGAAGGACTACTGAATTGGGTGCGCGACTTTGGTTTGCAGGAAGGGAAGCTGACTGAAGAAGATCTAAAGCGGCTGCATCTCACTAACTCACCGGCCGAGGTCGTAAAGATAATCGTCGACAGCCAAAGCTCTTTTCTCGACCCAGCAAATAACGTCGCGGACGAATATCAATATCGCGATGATTAATCGCCTCAATCTGTAGTTACACTCGCTTTCAGCCATTGCCGGTACGGCCCGGACAGTGCCGTTAACGGAACCGCTACGATTTCAGGCGTTTCATAACTATGAATCGCGCGCACTTCTGTATCCAGGTCTGCGAATTTCGCTGCGAGTGTCTTGGCAATCAATAGCACTTCCGTCTGCCGCTCAATCTTGCCCTGCCAACGATAAACGGATTCCATTGCCGGCAGAATCTGCACACAGGCGGCGAGGTTTCGCTCAACCAGCATGTCCGCTAAACGCGACGCTTCTTCTTTGCTTGGAGCCGTGATGAAAACGGCAATGGGCTGGTCAGGTGCGGCGGTCATTGAGACTCAAACTAGTTCAGAGTACAACCTTAGCTTGTTGCAAGAAGTGCAGAGTATAAACTTTAGGAAGGTCTGGACAAGTCACTGCGGGTTGTCGTCTTGAAACCCGCGCAGCGGGTGGAAGCATAAAGCCTGGGGTGGAGCAGAGCGGAACCCCAGGACCATGATAGTCAAAGCTCCCGAGCGCGCGAAGCGTGCGATAGCGCAAACCCTGCAGTTACCAATCCCTAACGGCCGTCGCCCACTTCGTGGGCTCTTCATTTTTTTACTTGAACAAACTTTTCACCAACTTGTTCAGAGTCTCCTTTAGTTTCCTCTGGCTTCGGCAAGAGCAGCCTGAACGCTACCACCCCCACGCGGGCTGCGGCGCTCCCTGGGGCTGTACTCTAAAGTTCATTCTTCGTTTTCGTCGGTTTCGCCGCCGGTGAGCGGTGTCGTGTCTTCGCCAAAGAAAGCAGCGTAGAGATCCTTCGCGCGATCGAAATCCCGCTCATCCACGAGAATAATTGAGCCTGGCGAAGTACTCGAGAGCAGCGGCGAAAAAGCATCGGCGCCACCAGACTGAACTACGGAGCGAATGCCGTTCTTCGTAAAAATGTCGTTCACCATTTCAGCTTCCACAGGCGAGCCGAGGTTGTGCAGCGGCACCCACTTCGCCTCGCTGCTGTCGTGGGCTGTGTTAGCGGACGTCAGTCGTGCGACCAGCTCCGAATTGTCATCGGGACAACGCGTGATACCTGGCTCATATTCCGATTCACAAACTGGACAGAACATATGATCTCCCGTCTTTTGTCTTGGGACTTTGGTCTTTGGCCTTGGTCTATGGTCTTTAGTCCTGACGTGGCTGCGGTCACTCAAGAGTCAAAGACCCAAGACCAAAAACCTAGGACCAAATACGAAAACTATTTGACTGCCTGCGCCACACGTTCAAACGGTATTTCATCAAAATGCGTCATTCGTTTGAATGCACTAAAGCGCTCGTTGATTTCCGCGTGCGTCAGGCGCCGTACGCGCGCGGTGCCGAACTCTTCTACGTTGAACGACGCCATCACCGAGCCAAAGATCATCGCGCGGCGCATGGCGGCTTCGTCCAGTTTCTCCTGGCTCGATAAATAGCCCATAAAACCGCCGGCAAAAGTGTCGCCCGCGCCGGTTGGATCGAAAACAGATTCGAGCGGATAGGCCGGTATGGCAAAGTAGCTATCGCTGGTAAAAAGCGCCGCGCCGTATTCGCCCCGCTTAACAATCAAAGCCTTCGGCCCCCACGAAAGAATGGTGCGCGCGGCCTTGATAAGGTTTGGAATTTCAGTCAGTTGACGCGCTTCGGCATCGTTGATGATAACGACACCGACGCCCTTGATCGTGCGCAACAAAGATTCGCGCGTGTTCTCAATCCAGAGATTCATCGTATCCAGCGCCACCAGTTCGGCATTTGGAACCTGCTCGCGAACTTCGCGCTGCAAGTCCGGCTGGATGTTTCCCAAAAAAACCAAGCGCGATTGTTTTGAACGATCGGACAGCTTCGGTTTGAAATCGGCAAACACGTTCAGTTGAGTGTCGAGGGTATGCGCGACATTTAAATCGTAATCGTAGCGTCCAAACCAACGAAACGTCTTGCCATCCGGAATTTTTTCCAGGTCGGTGGTATCGATTGCATGCGTGGCAAAGACGATTGCGTCGTCATCACCAAAATCGCCGCCCACCACACCGACGACGCGCACGTCGGTGAAGTAGCTTGCCGAAATCGAGAAATGCGACGCCGAGCCGCCCAGCATCTTTTCACATTTGCCGAAAGGGGTTTCTACTGCGTCGAATGCAACGGAACCAACTACTAATAGTGACATGTTTTTGTTTTTATGTTGGGTGTTGGGAAGTTTGAAAGCAAAAAGAATAATTTATCATTCATCATTTCTGATTTGTCATTTGGGTGGCTGTTGCATGCCCTCTGACACTCTTGTTTTCAATGGCAAATGAGAAGTGTCAAATGATCAATGAAATATGTTTTTGTTATGGCTGGGTCCCTTCCAGCTTAATCTGTCCACCAAGATCTTTCAGGTCGTCTTCAGCCTGTTTAAGAAAAGTGCTGTTCGGGTAACCCGCCACCAGGCGAGAAAGATAAACGCGAGCGTCCTGCCGCAACTGCTCAGCAGTCTTTTCCTTGGTCTTTTGCTTACCGCGATTTTCGGCCAGGCGCAGGCTGCTCTCGCCGGCTATGAAGAGCACCTCATCCATCTTCGCGAAATTTGGGTTGCCGGCATCGATTTCTTCGCAGCGCTTGATCGCCGCAACGTATGCCTTCTTCAACTTGAAGTAATGGCGCGCAACTTCTAGGTTATGCAATGAATCCTTTTCCAGATCTGCATCGCGCAAGGTCGACAGGTCCGGGCCCGTCTTTACCGCCCCCTGTGCGTAGGCAGCCGATGTTTGAACGGTGATGGCAGTCAGGATAATGACCAATATTATTAGGATTTTCTTCATAAACTACCTCTTACGCGTTTTCTCGAAACACTGCATTGGATGCAGCTTTCAACCCCATTACTCGAACAATTTCACTCAAGCCCATATTTTTTGACTATCAAGTCCACCTTCTGTCTGGTCTCCTGCGGCCACAAATGCGGCGCCGTAAAGATGGCATTCTTCAAGGCCGAGCCACACTTGCAGACCCGTTCTGAACTCGTCAGCCGCTTGACTGCATCTTTCATGATGAGTTGGGCATTGCGCACATTCTTGTTTAGATTGTCGACAATGATATCAATCGTCACATCGTCGTGGCCCGTGTGCCAGCAATCGTAATCGGTAACCAGCGCCAGCGTCGCGTAACAAATCTCAGCCTCGCGCGCGAGCTTGGCCTCCTGCAGATTTGTCATCCCAATGACATCCATGCCCCACGACCGATACACCTCGGATTCAGCTTTAGTAGAAAACGCCGGGCCCTCCATGCACAAATAGGTGCCGCCGCGATGGGTCTTCACTTCCGTAACTTTGCACGACTGTTCAAGCACATCGCCCAGTTCAGCGCAGACGGGATGAGCGAAAGTCACATGAGCCACAATCCCCTCGCCAAAGAATGTCGATTCGCGGGCGCGCGCTCGGGTGCGATCAAAAAACTGATCTGGGATCACCAGGTCGAGCGGAGCGTACTGTTCTTGTAACGAACCGACGGCGGACGCCGACAGTATTCGTTCCACACCCAGCATTTTCATAGCATAGATGTTGGCGCGATAAGGAACTTCAGTTGGCGTGAAGCTGTGGCCGCGCCCGTGCCGCGGCAAAAAGGCGACCGGTTCGCCTTCAAGACTGCCGACGATGAAGGCGTCGGAAGGTTTCCCAAACGGCGTTTCCAGCTCAACCTCTTCAACGTCGAGCAACTCCGGCATTTGGTATAATCCGCTGCCACCAATAATTCCGATTTTTGCTGTGGTCATCTTATGTAGGGAGTCGTTCCGGCTATTTGCATCCGACCATCGCGTTCTTAATGAATGCCGGGAGCTCGCCTGCCTGCTGTTTTACCAACAATTCTTCGAGCGGTTCTAACCGGACCTTAGGCTTGGCCTTTTTAATGTTCTGGTAAGTTCTGAGTGCGCTTTCTACGCCGGCAAGATACACCTGGTACTCATCTTTGGCTTGTTCAGGATGCTCGATGACAAATCTGGTTTCGGCAAAACTCAACTGAGTGGTAATGGTCCCCGCATAATCGCCTTTGATTTTCGCATAGTCGCCTAGCATGCCCGTACAAATCGTGACGGTAATGTCGGGTATCTCAATCAACCAGGTCAGTAATTCGCGACTCAAATCCTTTGCGTTTTTATTGAGTGGATCCTTTTCCAGCGACGTAGCAACCTCAACTGCGCGTTTACGTTCTTCCGGCGTAGAGGGGCCGCGTTTCTGGGCAAGGCTGTTACTTGCTGAAAATCCGCAGGCAATGATCAGAGCAATAATCAGAAGTCTTCGGTTAATCATTTACGCGCTTCCGTGAATTCTTCGATACTCACCGCTCGCAATTTTCCATCTTCTTCAACCAACTTGCACAACGGCTGATCGGGATCGTGATAGAACAGGCAAGCCCACGATTCTCGTGCCGCTTGCGGCAACAACTTCTTTTTCGCTTGCAGAGTTTCTACCGGATAAAGATCGTAGCCCATGATCCATGCGTAAGACACATGCGCCTTCATCGGGACCAGATCCGCAAAGCCGAACATGGTTTGCCCGCCGCTTTGCAAACGCCAGCATTGCATTGAGCGATTATGGCCGGGATAAGTTTCCATGCGCAGCCCCGGAACAACTTCGTAATCAGCGTTCTTCGCTTCGAGTTGTCCACTGTCGATCAACGGCTGCCAATTTTCGGGGAAATAGCTGGCCCGATCCCGCTCGCTCGGCGCCTGGGCATGGTCCAACTCGGCTTTGGAAACAAAATAGCGCGCGTCAGGAAAAGTTGGAGACGCCTTGCCTTCGCCGCTCACTGAAGTATTTCCGCCGGCGTGATCAAAATGCAGATGAGTATTTATTACGATGCTGATATCTTCCGCCGCCACTCCCGCAATCGCGTTTAGCGATTCAGGCAGCGCCCGTTCCCGATTGATGCCGTACATTTCTTTGTGCTTCGTGGACCACTTGTCGCCGATGCCGCTTTCGATCAGGATTCGTTCCGTACCGGTATCGATGAACAAGCAATTCATATTCATGCGGATGCGGTTCTGCTCATCAGGCGGACATACCCTGGACCATAACGCGCGGGGCACCACACCAAACATCGCGCCGCCGTCCAAGCGAAACTCCGCGTCGGGAATGACCTCCACTCGAAAATCGCCAAATTGCATCGTAAAACCCTGGTAGCCCCGGCCGTCATTTTTGCCCTGGCTTAGGCCCATTCTTCTTTTGCGGTTCACCTGCCTTTGGTACCTGCGGCTGCTGCGCCGGCTCGACCGGTTGTGGTTGAGCCTCGCCTGGTCCAAATCCCTGCGGTGCCTGCTGCGGTTGCGGCTCGGGCATCTTCACCGAAAAGTTTTCAGCAACGCTAACGTGAGAACGAGCAACGATCTCATCCAATATCTTCTTCTGTTTTTCCTGTTCGATGGCAGCGCGCGCCTTGTCGCGGCCGCTCTGCGGTGGCGCAAACGGGTTGTCACCCGCCGCGCTCTCACCGATCAGAATGTGCCGCGCATGCACCTGCTCATCGGGTTTGCCATCCTTGGTTTCGGTTTTGCGATCCTCCACCTTTATGATGTGATAACCAAACTTGGTCTGAACCAGGTCGCTAACCTGCCCCGGCTGAAGCGCGAAAGCGGCCTGCTCAAATTCCGGCACCATTTGCCCGTGGCTAAACCAACCCAGATCGCCGCCCTTCTCTTTGCTGCCGGGATCGGTCGAAAACTCTTTCGCAAGTTTGGCGAAGTCTTCACCGGCACGCACGCGCTTCAAGACTTCTTCAGCCTTTGAACGGTTCTGCTTAGTGTCGAGCTCCGGATGCTGAGCGATGTAGGCGTCAACTTCGGCATCGCTGGCCTTCATCTTGTCAGCCAATTGTTCCTGCGCGAAGGTTTGCGCCAGGATGCGAGCCTGCTCCAGTTTTATTTGCAGTTCGACAGCGCGCTGCTTCTCGACTCCGGCTACGACCGCTTTGCTCTCACCGATCAATACCTGTCCCAGTTGGCGCTTCACCTGTTTCATTTGCTCTTCGGGAATCTGGCCGCCGGCAAGCTGCGGGTTCTTGGCCTTGGCGTCGCTGATGAAAAGATCAAACTTTGCCTGGTTAGCCGGCTGTTTGAAAAACTCTTCAATTTCCTGATCGGAAATGTTTGGGCCAGCCTCGCCGGCGCCCTGCGACTTGAAATAGTTTTCGGCAATAACCACGGACCTTACGAGATCCAGTTGCCGCTTCACCTCCGGCTTATTGGCGATTCCCTTGGCGCGTGCTTCTTCGGCAACAGACAGCAACTTGCGCAGGTCGTCAGCGAAATCTTTTCTTGCATTTGGGTCTGATGCCAGCCGGGTACGAAATTGCGGCGACTGCTCTTCGGCAATCATCGCCATGTCTTCAGCGGAGAGGTTTAACGATTCCGAACGGCGCGCCTTCACCTGCCAGACGATAAGTCCTAACGCAAACACGACGGCCACCGCGGCCGCGATCAAGGCTTTAGTAGTTGAGGTCAAAACAATATTCCTTTCTAAATCAAATCCTGATGCTCTACTAACTCTAGCAACACGCCGTTGGTCGCAGAAGGATGAATGAATGCAACCAAACAACCATTTGCGCCGATACGCGGAGTCTCATCGATCAAGCGAGCGCCTTTTGCTTTCAAATCGCTGAGCGCCTCGCGAATGTTCGTTACGCGGATGGCGATGTGATGAATGCCCGGGCCGCGCTTTTGCAAAAATTTCCCCACAGGCGAATCCTCGCTTAAGGGTTCAAGCAGCTCAATGTGCGTTTCGCCAATCGCCAGCATCGCCACGCGCACACCCTGCTCAGTGACTTCAGCTGTCGAATCCACCGACAAACCCAATGCGTCCCGCCAAACAGAAAGCGCTTGCTGTAGCTGAGGCGTCGCGATACCGATGTGGTCGACTTTCATAATCTTTGTCAGTTGTTCGTGGTCAGTTGTCCGTTGTTAGTTGTCAGTTGTGCCAGACGTGAAGGTCGAACTACCAACTACTGACCACTACCAACTACTGACTAATAACCACTGACTACTGACTACGGCTACTGACCACTGGCTACTGACTTCCCCGCATTATTTCTTCCACCGCAGAATAAGGGTCACGTTGGCGGCTCGCAACCTCACCCGCCAATTGATCGAGCTTCTCCGATGCATCAGCCGACTCAAGCGTTCGCGCGACCAGCCGTTCACGCAGCAACTCCAAAATTCTCCAGCGCGCGATCGCGCGCCGCCTGCCCGCTCCGGACTTCGTCCGCAGATGAAACTCGCGGTAGTTTTCAATCGCCGTGGCCAGCTCTTCGATGCCGGTGCTTTCAATCGCGATGGTCTTAACAATTGGCGGCTGCCAACTATCGTCACGCTCGGCCAGCGACAACAAAGCCTGCACTTCCTTTTCCGTGGAGTTCACGCCGTCGCGATCGGCTTTGTTAATAACAAATATGTCGCCGATTTCCATTATGCCGGCCTTGATTGCCTGGATGTCGTCACCCATTCCCGGCACCAGCACCACCACAGAAACGTCAACAGCCTTAACTACCTCAACTTCATCCTGGCCCACGCCAACGGTTTCGATAATGATTTTGCCGTAACCGGCTGCATCCAGAATCGAGACCGCATCGCCGGTCGTGCGCGCCAGACCACCAAGATTGCCGCGCGTGGCCATCGAACGAATAAAGACGCCGCTGTCCAGTCCCAGCGTCTGCATGCGAATGCGATCGCCGAGAATTGCACCGCCGGAGAACGGACTTGAGGGATCAACCGCAACAATACCCACACGTTCGCCCTGTTGCCGGTAATGCAACGCAAGCTTGTCGACAAGCGACGATTTGCCAGCTCCGGGCGCGCCGGTAATTCCGATAATCAGGCCACGACCCGTCAACGGAAAAATTTGCTTCATCAGTTCCGTCGCGTCTTTTGAAAGATCTTCTACTTTTGAAATCGCGCGCGCCAC
>JACCVY010000184.1 GCA_013697915.1 Blastocatellia bacterium
ATTCAAAATCCCCGGCGACTACCGCGCCGTGACGCCATTCGCTGAAGGTCTTGCCTGGGCCGAACGCCGCAATCGCACCTCCGCCTTCATCGACAAATTCGGCGCTCCCGTCTTCGAACGCCCCGCATCGTCGTTGTCTCTGTCCGATGTCGATCCCGAACAGCACACCTTCCGCGACGGCATCTGCCTGGTCTGGGACGGAAAAGGCAAGTTCGGCTACATCGATCCCAAAGGCAATTACATCATCCCCCCGCAATTCGAAGAAGCCGCCCCTTTCCGTGGCCCGCTGGCCAAGGTTGCATTTCCCACCGGCCAGGCGTACATAGACAAAAGCGGAAAAAGGGTTTTTCCGGAGAAGTAATTCTTATTTACCGCGGAGACGCAGAGGCGCAGAGAACGGCGAACAACTTTTACCACAAGAACATGAAGAACACGAAAGCACAATAATGAAGGGAGGCACACCGGGTGCATCACCGGACTTGCGATGAAAATCATGCGGCGATGTACAGCGGCTTATGCCTAGCGGCACGGTAGGGGCGAGGCATGGCCCAGAGCCGGTCTTCCCGACCGTCACGGCTGAGTTGGGCCGCACGAACCTGAAGGACTGCTTCCACGGCGCTTGTGCGCCAGAACTTTTCGGTGCCCTTCACGCGCTTGTTGAACTGCTTGATTGTGGATTCGACTGGCGCGCTGCTCATTGGCAGGCCCAGTTTGCGATAACGCGGATAGTCCATCTTTTCGATGTTGTTGGTTACGTAGGTCTGCGTTTTTTCGATGACCCGTCGTGGATCGGTTTCTGATGCGCTGTCCGGCGGTGCACCAACTTGAGCCGCGGCGCCATTGATGGCCAACAACAACTCCTCGCGTCGACCCTGCCATGCCCAAGTCAGCCACTGGGTATACCGCGCCCAGCGCTGGTCGTCAGTTCCACCCAGCGCTTGTGCTGCCGCATATAAATACGTCAGCAGATGCAGGAAATCGAGAATGGGAACGAAGCCCAGTTTCTTGAGGTGTTTTTCCCAGACCGTCCAGTTCGACTTCTGCCCATCGCAGACACAGGCTTTCCGCTGCGCCAAGTCCAAGCCGCGTTTGTAAATTTCCACTGCCACTTGATAGCCAAACTCTTCCACGCCAGCCATCGTGGCGATGACAGTGCGCAATAGTTCCTTGCTGGGCCGTTTGTTCTTCTTCTTTTTCCTGGGCTTGGAAGGCGCCGCCTTCTTCTGGGGTTCCCCGCGTATCCTGGCCTCGCCGCGCACACTCTGAATCTGCCGCACCAGTTTGGGCACGCCCTCCCGATCGAGAAATTTATCTGGCGGCTCAGGTTGCGGATCAACCTGTGAAGACGTTGTGTCGAGCGTTTGAAAACAACCATACTTAGGTTCGTGCCACTCGGGGTTTTTGACCCCAGGCCCGGAGGGCTCTTCCCGTGTCTGAACGCGCCCGCCGTCCAACATCGCCACGGCAACAGTTGGCGTCTGCGCATAGGACCGCGCCAGGCGATCCTGCTTGAATTCTTCGATCTCCCGGTCGCGTTGTGCGGCCCACTCCGAACCGATCCGTTTCGTCAGACGCAGCACGTGTTGCGAGCTGATTTTCTGTTCAGCCAGTTCGTTGAGATTGTGGGCGGCTTCCGCATAAGCGTAGCGACCACCCTGGCTGACGATCTTCCGCAGCAATGCTGGCGCGTATCCCTCAACGCCCAGTTTCAACCCCTGATCCAGAGGGAAAAAAAGCCTTCCGGCAGGAAGGGCAGTAGCCTTCTTGTCGCTGGAATGAAATCTCGCCCGTGCGTCCACGCAGACGCCGCTCCTTGGGCGTCGGCGCTAACTGAAGCGGCTTTCGGCACTGTGAACAACATCCTTGCGAACCCTCTGTTTTCTGCCGCGCATCTTCCGCCAAGCGCTTCTCCACCAGCCAGCGTTCCAACTTCCCGCCAACCTCCAGCGCACGGTCTTCCATCTGGTCGAAAGTGATCATCTGCTCCTGATCTTCCTTCATCATCCGGTCAAACGCTTCTCCCGCTTCCCGCAAAAACTCCGTCTTCTTTTTCTCGTATTCATCACCCGCCATGTCTGTGCCTCCAAATCATGCCCTATGATTTAGGTATCGGCATTTTTTCGTCGCAAGTCCGGTGATGCACCC
>JACCVY010000191.1 GCA_013697915.1 Blastocatellia bacterium
GTTTGCCTGATGGAACGGGCGTTGCGCTGCGGGGCAGTGTCGTCACTAACAAGCGCTGGGAAGATGGCGAACCGTTCGATGCTGATGGCCGCGGCACCAGCGATCTCGACGTGACGCTTATCGGCGCCAAGGTCATGGAATTTTGGAGTGCCGACGCGTATTACATTCCAGTTCTGCATACAAAGCCGCTCTGTGACGAAGACCCCGGAGTGGCGCCGGCGCTGAATCCACTGCGCCAGGAACTGCAAAAGTTGGCGGAGCGTCCAGTGAACTTTCAGGCGACCGCAAACTTTATCCTTTACACGCGCGACGTTTTGTTTGATGAGCCTTTCTACACCGTGGTAGAGCCAGAAAAAGTTTCGTGATCGTTAAGCTGCTCAGCTATAACATCCGCTTTGGCGGGCGCGGGCGCGAAAGGGAATTGGCCCAGGTTATTCGCCTTGTTGCGCCCGATCTGGTGGTCTTTCAGGAAGCGACTGACACCAGAGTCATTAGTCGCCTGGCGGGCGAAACGAATCTGCCGTTTTGGTCTGCGCGTCCCGAACATTCGATCGGTTACATCAGCCGCCTGGAAATCGCCCACCATGAATGGCATTACCCCGCCGGAGCCAAACACTCATTTCTCGAGATTGTTTTAAAAGGCAGTGAAGCACGAATCTTTGGTCTACATCTGAGCTCGACGTTTTCGAAGTGGAGCGAGCGCCGGCGGGTGCGCGAGATCACCGCGCTATTGGCAAGCATTGAACGACATCAGGAGGGATTTCATGTTCTGGTGGGTGACTTTAATACTTTAGCGCCGGGCGAAATTCTTGATGTACGACGGATGCCGGCATGGATTCGCGGGCTTGTGTGGTTGAGCGGTCGCGACATTCAGCGCGCGACGATCCAGTTAATGCGCGACTCCGGTTACATCGACGGTTACCGAACGCTGCACCCTGACGACAAAGGCTACACATTCCCCGTTTGGGATCCGCACCTGCGGCTGGATTACGTATTCCTGCCGAAACAATTTGCCGGGCAGCTACTGAGTTGTGAAGTTGTAACCGAAGCCGCTAAGACGAGAGCCTCAGATCATTTGCCATTGTTGGCGGAAGTGGAAGTTGATGCGTGAGGGATTAGCCCGCGAAGCGTGGCGATAGCATAAAGCCTGGGGTTGAGCAGAGCGGAACCCCAGGATTGTTGAAGTAAAAAAGGAAGAGCCCACGTAGTGGGCGGCAGCCGTTCATGGCAGGTAACACGCTGCGTTTGCCCTATCGCACGCTCCGCGCGCTCGAGATTTTAACTGTCGTCGTCCTGGGGTTCCGCTCCGCTGCACCCCAGGCTTTATGCTTCCACCCGCTACGCGGGTTTTGGAAAGTACAGAGCAGCAATAATCGAAAGTGCAAGCAACTTCTTTATCATCTTTTTGGTCCCCCTTAAACGAACCGCAAAACGAGGCCAGTCATTATTCGTAGCTCAACGCGTCGACTGCATCCTGACGCGCGGCCCGCAAAGCTGGATAAAGCGCTCCCAGACTGCCGCCGACTAAGCCAACAGCCAACGCTACCCCAATCCAACGTGGCTCGATTTCAACCGTGAGACTGGTCATGCGTACAACGGCCGCGCGGGCTATCAAGGTAAGCAGCACGCCCACCGAAACTCCCAACAGGCTGACGATGATCGCTTCCTGTTCTATTACCCATGCGATTGCGCTCTTGGACATTCCCAGCGATTTGAGTATGCCGATCTGCCGGGTGCGCTCGGTCACCGTGGTGTACATCGCGAGCAGAATTACGAGCAGGCTGATAGCGGCAGCAACTCCCACTACCACTTTTATGAAAACATTTAGAGCCGGCACGCCGGAAGCATAAATTTCCGGCAAGTCGCGCGTGAAAATAATTTGGTCATCGGGAAAGCGCTCACGAATGCGCTCGGCAACCTCGTCCTGTTTCGCCGGGTCCGTACAAGCCACCAGAATTGCAGATGCGCGGCCGTCACTACCTTCCTGATCCTGCATGGTCGACAACGGGATCTTAATTCGGCCGCCGCCCGGTGGCTCATAGACACCCACGATCGTGAAAGGCCGTTCGAAAAGTTGGACCGTCGAACCCACGGTTGCGTGACGCTGCTGTTGCCAGACAGGATCGATGATAGCTTGATCGCCGCCGGTAAGTTTCGTTCCTTCTCTGATTGAGATGCCTGTCAACTTTGCGTAGTCGTCAAACTCGATGCCGTCGATCAAGCGTGAGCCAAAGCCCGTATCGCTGCGATCGAGTGTCTGGCCGATGGGACTTACGGCGCGCACGCCTTCGATGGTGGCGATCTCCCGCGCCCGCGTTACCGGCAGCACGAAAGGTGAGCCGCCGCTAAAGCTAAGTGAGCCGGAAGCGCGCACCATAATCTCGGCGCCAATGTTTGATTCGCGGCGCCCGCGCTCGCGCAATACGCCGTGGGCCAAACCGACGGTAAACACGATCAGCAGCACGCCAACGCCAGTTCCCAAAATGCTGACGGCAGTGCGCGCGGGGCGGTGTGCGATATTTGAAAGTACGAGGCTATCCATAAGTCTTGTTAGGTGTGGACTGCGGTCTAAAAGGCGACCCCAGGCGTTAGGCAATGTGCGCCAGGTCAAAATCAGGAGGCCGACAGTGGTCCAAACTATTGTGCCGGCCTTGCGAACCAGCGCCAGCGCGACGCCGGTGGCCGCAACGAATCCCAGCGATTGCAAAATTACTTCCGTGCCGCCTTCGTACACTCCAATTGTGCCCGGCACGAAAGCGAAAACAAAATTGATGACCTTGGTGAGTGACTCGATGATGTAGGCCTGCGCCAGGTGCGGCGTAAATCCCAACAGGCGCAGTGCCACATAAACTTCGACAACGCTGGAAACATGCGCCAGCAGGTTGCACGCAACCATGCCGAAAAACACGCCGGGATGATGCTTGTAAAAATCGTAGACCTTCGACTCGATATGATAGATGTGTTGTCTGCGCTTAAGAATGACTTTCGGGCTTAGGCGAAGGCGTGCCATCTGATCGATGACCCATGTTAACAGCATGATGCGGCGGCGCGCCGCTAGTGCCGCAGCCACAATGCCGAGGGCTGCAATTACAGCGATTGCGATTAAGGTGTCACTTACAAGCGGCGGTAAGTGATAGGTGAACAACATCACGCAAGCACCGCTGAGAATGAAAAATACGACCGACAGATTGTAAATAAGATTATCAACGACGAGTGCGGGCACGCCGTAAGTTAGCGGCACGCGCTTCCGCAGCAGCGCCACTTTGGTCGCTTCGCCGAGCAGTGGCCCGGTAAAGGTGAGAAAACTAATTGCTTCACCGCCAAGTCGCGCCGCAAACGCTTGAAAGAAATTAAAGCGCCGGTGCTCGGCGGGAACTGCGGCGCTCATGGCGATTGTCCGCAAGACGTGGCGCGTGCCGCTTATAGCCAGCACAAAGAAGAAGCCGAAGCCGATTTTGATCAGAGCATCGAAAAGCGGTTGCAGTCCGACCTTCTTAATTACAAATACGAGTAGACCTAAACCGAGCAGAAAGGCGATCGTTTGCAGCCAGAAAAAGGATCGGCGTGAGGAGTTGGAAGTTGCGGGCTCGTCGTCGGCTAGCGCTTCGAGTTCTTCTTGCCAGTCTTCGGCGGGCTGGTTTTCTGAGGTCGTCAAGGAGATTCAGTTGCTCCGGTCACCGCGATTTTTTGAATTTCCGGTTTAGCCATGACTTCCCGCACCACACGGCCGGGGAAACGCCGGAAACCTTTTTCCCATAGAACTGGAATAGGATTGCTATCATCACGTAAATTTCCAGTCAAGGCCAGCACGGTAGGCATAAAACTGAGACTATCGTAAGGCTCGTCAACGACCAGCCCTTGCGGAATACTCGTTTTGCGTCCGCCGGCAAACATCAATGTCGAATGCGTTGAAACCCGGAAGAATGATCCATGATTGCCGCCGGGATTAAAGCCACGAACATCGAAATTCCAGTGGTCATTCGCGACAATCAACATGTCGGCTTCACTGTTTTCGCGTTGCCGGCGCACAAGGCGAAGCATTAGTCTTTCATCGCGAGTCGCCGGTTTCTCATCTGCGAGTCGTCCAATCGGATGAAAGGCCAACTCTTCATACAGTCCAATCAGACCGTTGGAATACTTAGTCTTGTGCAACGTTTGGAGCCATTCAAGATCGGTGTGCCACTGGCCAAGCCATGCTGCGCGCCCTTCTCGCGGTAGCGCCAGTTGTGGGTCCTCAAGAATCTTCAACGGGAAGCCGGACTCCCATTCCGCCGGCTCAAACTGAATCCGACCATTCTGGTCCTGCGTCAGATTCTTGATCGGCAGATACCGTAAACTTAATTGTCCGCCGGCCTCGTCGCGGGCCAGAATTAACGCCTGGCGATCATTCCCCTCATAAACCCAAACCGCATCGGGCGCGAGGTTTTCCTCGTGGACCAAAGGTTTAACGAGTTCAGCGGGAATGCGAAGCGCCACTAAATCAACCGGCTGGTTGCTGACCTGCGCCTGCACGTTATTGCGAACTGATTGGTTGTGAAGCAGCGAGAAATAATCGATGCGAACGAAGCCCCGGCTCATATCGAGGGCGCCGTCGGCATCGAGTACCAGCCCTGCGGGACTAATTCCAGCGATGTAATTCTGTAAACGATAAATGTTGTTGGACTCGCCCATCGCGTGCGGTGGAATGACTTCTTCGATTTTCAACTTCGCTGCGTCAAAACCCGAAGGCTGAATTCCAAGCAAGTTAGTCATTATTCGAGCGTACTCACCATAGCTGCGTTCCTGATTGAGCCAGCGAGCAAGTTGTGCACACACGCGTTTGGCATCGTCGTCGCGTCCGGCCTCAGCTTCTTCCTGCGAAAATTTCTTCGGCTGTTGCGCGCAGAGTTCTCGTTGCCGCTCAATTCCGCGATGCAGTGCGCCCAATTCTTCGTTGAGCTGATCAATGTCCTGTTGCCAAGCTGCACGTCGGCGTTCCAGCGTCGCGAAAAACCGATCCGCCAAAGCTTTTTGCAAACCAGGAGAAAGCTCGGCACGTTGCATTTGCTGCAGCAGTATTTGCAGCAGGTTCAGATCGGAATCACGCAAATGGACCGACGCGCGTTCGTTGCCGTCAAAATCGAGCAGGGCAGTTGGATAGTCGTTACTTTTGTCTTTCAAATAATAAGAATCTCGCGACGCGGTAATGATCGTTTGTGCAAATGGACTGAGACCCTTGATGGCATAATTCATTAGCAGGCGGCGTTTGGTTGCCACGTGATGGCCGCCGCCGGCAGCGCTTCCCAACAGGTTGACCAGGTTGTAACCCTGGCTATAGACGCGCTCATCCGAATTGATGCCGTGATCGGAAACAGCGATCAGCGCGGTGTCTTCTGCCAGCGGACTTTGCTGCATTGCTGTCCAGATGCGGCCAAACGTGGCATCCAGCTGCTTCAGTGTGAACAGTTGCGATTCGCGGTCGTTGTTATGGTGGGCGCGGTGATCGAAATCGAACAACATGAGCTGTAGATAACGCATGCGGGGATTGCCAATGCCAACAATCAACTCGCGCACCAACTGGTCCGGCAGCGAGCTGCCGATATCAAATCCCGTGGCCCACTCGTCGAACAGATCCTTTGGTCCGCTCTTTAGCTTGTTCTCGAGCGCCCTGTGAAACGTAACGAAGCGCGGGCCACGCTGAAACAGCGACAGGGTGGCAAAGCGCTCATTGTAAGGGAACGCGTCGGTCAACAGAGGCACACCTAACGAATCAAGCACTTCAACGCCCGGCATATCGACGCGGGCGCCGGTCGTCGAATTGACGTAGAAGGGAATGAAATTTAGATAGTCGTACGTTTGTAGGGTATAGCGATCAAATTCGACATTACCCTTTATTTGCAGGTGCTGGCCCGTCTCAATAAGCGACCACGATGGCCCGGACAAGCTGATGCCACGAACGTAAAAGTTAGCGAGGCGCGTCCCATGCTGGTAGAAAAGGTAATCGAACCAGGGAAGCTGGCTCTTGCCGGTACGCGGGTTCCGCTCTTTTACAAAACGATCAACGACTTCATAGGGAAGGCCGTCGCACTTCACCACCACCACCCGCTTTGCCTGTGCATATGACGGCGCCGGCAAAGCGAGAAGCAGACTGAACAAGCCGAGCAGAATTGAAATTCGAGGCGCCTGCGAAAAGCAAACTGAAAGTTTGCGCGCGTTCGTGAATGAGCGAATTTTGAAGTTATTGAACGCAGCGAAGTCGATTACCTTCTGGCGAAGTCTGAACCTCATTACTGATCAACCCTGGCGGAAATAGGTTTCGGATTAGTCGATGCGATCGGCGTCGGAGTCGGGGGTGGCCCATTCAAATAAGAAATGATCAAATCCTTGCGCGCCTGGTCAACGTCTCTTAACTGCGAAAGACGCAGCAGTTCACTTTTTGCCCTGGGATTTGTCATGCGTGACAGGCTGTCGAGACAAGAGCGCCGCGTATCTGAATCCGCAGTCCGCAGAAAGATCGCAGCGGCGGCCTTAGCAGTTGTGGAGTCGGCGCCGGCGCCATGTTCCGAAATGAATTGCAAGGATTGTTTTATGTCGGCCAGGTTCCAGGCAACATCAACTTGTCCGATCGATCTTGCGACGTCTCTAAGAAAGCGGCTGTGGTAACCGAGACGCCGGGCCAGATCGAGCCGCTCGGTCATATCCGGCGTAGCTTTCTCGCGATGGGTGTAGGCGCCAAAACTAAGAATGTTGGCCGCGCGAAAGAAGATCTGCTCTTTGCGGCTATGTGCCAGCGGCAGCATTTCAGCGCGGCGATCGCGTTCGAGCTTCGCGGGCAGGCCATCGGATCGCTTTGCATAAGCAAGCAACGCTTCATACTGTTGCTTCGCAAGCCGGGCCTCAGCCTCAAGATCGTTTTCCAAGGGATTCAGAGAGACTTTTTCCAATCGCTTTCCGATTTGCTCGCGCAACTCCGGATCGAGTGACTGGTTAAGAGACAAGAGTAGTTTCAGTTGCGAATAAGTGTGCACGCGCGACGGTTGGTTAACATCCATTCCGCGTCGTCCGGTTACAAAATCGAAGATTGTGTGACCGAGAAAAAAAGGCAAATCGCCGAACGTCGATAGCGATAGAATATTTCTCGTGACATCGTGTAAAGCGCGGCGCGACATCTCGCGACGCTTCGGATTTAGTCCGTCGCGAAAATCCACCAACACCATGGGGATCTTCGGATTGTCGAGGCCATACAATGCCAGCGGAATCATTTCCGTGGCCCGCGCGCCCGGCGTTTCAGCCGGGACGGCTCGATTCTCAGCATCGAAGTATCTTGTTTCGGTATAGCCGTCCCATGAAAGCAGACGTTTGTCCGTCCAGGGACTGGCAATATTCAGAAAACGACCGTCGTATTTCTTGCCGCGGTTGTCGTTCAAGGCAGGTTTAGCAACCCAGACCAAAGCATGCGTCGCGCTGCCATCGGGCATTTGCAGCGGCTCGAACAATAACGACTCGGCCTCGACGCGCTGGCGCAACAGCTCCCAGTTATGGCCCCGTTCATCGCGAGTGTTGGAGAGTTCCTTATCATTGAAACGCTCGAAGTTATGATCTCCAACCAATCCGCCGAACGTCTTATCAGTCAAGCGAAGTCGCGCCTGAATCTCTGACAACTCGGATAGTGAAAATACTTGCGAGCCCTCGACGGTGTCATAAAGTGACAAAACGGAGAGCGCGCGGATGATGTGCGATTTGCGATAAGCGGTGATGTTGTTTTGGTAGGACCGAGTGGAGGCCTTTACCGGCGTGCCGTAGGGATCGATCAGAACATTCTGCAGCGCCAGCCAAAATATACTGTTCCAAACTTCGCGATTCGTGGCAGCGAGATCCAGGACGGGTGGCGGCGCCTGCGTCGAGGCGTTCTGTTTGTTTCCAACCCGCCCGTACAAAAAGGGAACAGCGCCAAGCAGCCGCTGCCGGGTGCTGGGTCGCGTATAAGTCAGGGGCCAAACATAGCGAAGACGATCATTCTCAGTTTGCTGATCGCCAAGCGTGTCCCTGAGAATCGTGACTAGTGGAACCCAATTTGGTTCACGCGAAGCTTCGATGCCATCCAGCCGGGCGTGAATGGTGATCAGTTCAGCGCCACCCTGGACTAGCACGCGTTCCAGCCGAAAGAGTTGCTCGCTATCCCGCGACTTGACCTCAGCGGGAGACTCGGTAGCCGGTGCAACCAATCCGCTGGGCGCTGCGATTGGCTGGTTTTTAAGAGCGGCCTTGGTGTCCTGGGCAAACGAACCTTGCGGAGCGTTTAGCAGGAGTAGAAAAAAAACAATTGAAACCAATGTCTGGCGCAGTCGCCGAAGCGTTAGGCAATTGTGCATCGGGTAAATCCTGATTGTAATTAAGAGAACTCGCGGCTCAGCAGTCGATTGACCCGGTATCAAAGTTTCGGTTGATCATCGAATCAAAATGTTTCAAAACTCTAGAGCAATCTTCGTGCCCATGAGACCGCTGATGAAAAGACTATAGCATTGCACCAAACAAAAGGTCTGTTCGCTTCTGGGCATTTTGGTTCGCGAATTTTGAATGAGTCGCGTCTTCGCTGCAATCGGCACATTCTCAGTTGCCGTTTATTGGGCGCGCCTACGGCCAATGAGTTTACATGAAGATTTGTTGATTGTTTTTCAGCCGGGCGTGTTGGCAGATTTTGTTAGGGCGACGCAGAATTCTCAGGTTCTTTGGCGTCTTTTGGCGGCGGTTGTTTCCAGCCCGAGCGTTCCAGCAACGCAATTCCATATTGAATCGGGACCGCGAAATTCGACGCCTGGTTCTCAGTGAAGACAGCGAAGTTGACGCCGATAATCCTTCCCGTGTTGCCAAAAACAGGAGCGCCGGAACCGCCTTCCGCCGTTCGCGCGTCGTAGGCGATGCGCCTGACATCAAGGTCCGTAATATTGCCCTGAGTTGTGAGCGGCTGAATACGGCGTGTCTCCGCCAGATAACCGAGCAGCGCATCAAGCGAGCCGTAGCGCTGCTGAATTCCACGCGACTCCGCGTCGTCCAGAAGTGCAAGCAATCGATCAGGTCCCGAAGGGTAGCCCATCATCACAACCGTTTTTCCGACTGCCACAGCGTCTTCATCGGTTTCCAAAGGCAACATTGGAATGTCGGTGGGCAGATCCTTAATGTCGAGGGTGCACACCGCCAGGTCATCACGAGTGCCCGCTACCTTAAACTTGAGTGGCATCGGTTGCGAGTGTTCGGGGAAATAAGCATTCAGTTTTCTCAGCCGCGGTTGTCCGCGAACGGTACTGCTCAAGCTTTGGGCCCGCTCGTCCGCCAGCCAGGGTTGCGCGATGTGCCGGTTGGTGACGACGTATCCATCACCGACGTAAAAGCCGGTGCCCACAAACTCATACTCGGCGATGGCTGCCTTACCGTCAGGCGTCAGAGTCGTAGGTTCACCGCCGGTTTGCACTGGACCGCCGCTTTCGTTTACCTGGCCTTCCGGATAACGCAGCGGACGCCCGGTACCCGCCTCAACAAAATAATAAGAACCTGCAATCAAACAAACGCCGGCGCCGTAATCACTGCGCAGCTTCACAGCCAGCGATAAACTGTCGCGAATCTCCTTATTCGACCGGCCAATGTCGGTCAATGTTTGATTCATCTGCGAGGCTTGATTTTGTGATTTCTCGAGTTGCGCGCGCTGGTCGTCAATTAGACGCCGTGTCCGCTGCAGTTCTTTGAACATCGAGAAGCCGATGTACAAAATGCCGCCCACCAGCGCGACGGCAATAGTCAGTGTGATCAGTTTTGTGCTGGGATTAATTTCGCGTACCAGTTCGCGCGTGAACTCGCGCAGAAAAACCTTGGCATCATCGCGACGAGTGGTGGCGGCAGATTCAATCGCAGCCTGTTCTATAAACGGCGCGACGTGTGCTTCGTGCGATCTATTGTCAACCACAGCCGGCAGGGAACGGATGGGATAAAACGTCAGCAGCACATTAGAAGTATCAATGCGCACCTCATCGCCGTCTTCAATCTCTTTGTCCATTCGGACGGGCTTGCCATTGAGCGTCAGCGATAGCGCGCGATCGAAACCGACCACGCGGTAGGAACCATTCGCGCGCGCCAACTCCATGACCACGCCGTTATTGCCGCCATCCGCGGGCAGGGAAGAAGAGCGCAATCGCACTGCGCAGTCTTCGCAATTGCCTATGCGAATACGCTCGTCGGTTAGCACGTGAGTGTGCTTGTCTTGACCCGAAGAGAGATGAATAACAAGGCCGGTTGCCATTTGGTTTGAACTCGATTGCGGCTGACAATAATTTGGGCGACCGTTTTACGTCCCGCTCAATCCCGTTGCGGTCCGTGAGAGCGGTCGCCCTTCGCAAAGCATTCTACATTGTATTTTCTGGGCTAGCAAAAAACTTCGAAATCTTTAAAGGGCTGAGGACAGTGTTCGATGAAATGCGATTGTGGCTACTGGGACCGCGGGCGTCCCGCCCGCAATGAGCGCGAAGCGCGAACTGAGCGTTGTGACTTCACCTAGCTTCTCCGCGCAACCTTTGTGTTCTCTGTGCCTGGGTGGTGCGCGGCCGTTAGCCAGGCATTCATTAAAGCGACACAGAGAACACGAAAAAGGATAGAGAATCTTGGTTGGTTACAGGTCGACTGGTGAAGCCGGGACCAGCATTGATTGTGTTACCATCGTCGGTCAAACTAGCCCTGCAATTCCAATGGCCAATAAAGAAGTAATCACCGATCGAAAAACACTCGAGACGCTCGCGCCCGTTACGACAGCGCCTATCCGCCTCCATGTGTTCGTCTGCACTGGAAAGTCCTGCTCGGCAGTTGACAGTGCCGAGGTTAAGTCGGCATTCGAGCGCGAGCTACTTTCACGCAACATGCTTTTCGGCAAAGAGAAAAAGGGCAAGAACCCGAAGGGAAGTGTGCTGGTTACGGAATGCGCTTCAGTCGGTTTCTGCGCCATCGGCGCGGCGGTGATGATCTATCCCGACGGCATCTGGTACGCACAAGTGCGCGCTGCGGACGTTCCGGAATTAGTTGAAGAACATATTTTGAATGGACGAGTGGTCAGACGATTGGCCCTTTTGAAAGTGCCGTGTGCGGGAAGAGAAGCAGACCTGCCCGCAGCGACTGGGGGCGAGTCAGTTAATTGGGAAGCGTAATGCGTCTTCCCGATTCCCAATTCACATTGAGGGTTTTGAATCAACCCTTTCGAGTTGCGCTTAGGATTGCCTCAAGTTCTGGGAGCGCGACCATATCCTTGGGACGGCCCGCAGTACGCTTGGCCAAAATTAGTTTTTGAAGGTCAATGACTGGAAAGGCGTAACCAAACAACTCGTAACTAAGGGCTCCACCAACCACATCCTCGTAGAAGCCAACACCGCGAACCTCGCCCAGCAGATCAAGATTTCCGACTTCAGTTGTAAAAGTGAAATTCAGACCGCGTCTGAGGGTCTCGGCATCAAGTAGGAAGGGCAAATCAGTGGGAATATTACGCAATTTCGCATTCACTGATTGGAGCGCCGTCGCTAGATTCTCAAGATTGTTCGCGTTCCTCGCGTAGCAGACGTCAAGGTCGTTAGTCAGGATCGTCGAGCCGTAAAGAGAGGCCGCCACTCCACCGATAATCACACACTCAACCGCATGTTGACCGAGCAGCTTGAGCGGTTCTTCAATTATTTTGATTATCGGCGGCATCGCTTGGGCCCAACATGCGAGCCGAAGCTTTCAGGCTCGCCACACCTATTATGAACTGGTCCAGCTTGCGAATTCTTTCTTCAGGGGTGAGTCGGAGGTTCTCGAGGGTCAGAGTCAGATCTATGCCAAACTCAACCGCGCGCGCGGCTGCAGAGCCCGGCGGTGGGTTGAGAAAATAATCTTCGACTTCCCTGTCTAACTTCATGGGGGCTAGTATAGCACTTGAGGCTGAACCTCTTCTCACGATTTCCGATTTACGATTTACAAATTCATGCAAACCTTATCCAGTTAACAGTTGAAATTCTGGGGCCCGGAATGTTTCGCTTTATAACGGCGCGAGAGGTGGAACAACTGGTAGACAGAGCTCGACAGTCAATGATCTATTGCGTTTCACTTTGGCCTTGCGCGGAAACAAACTTTTGACTGCGATGAGTGTGGAGTTACTAACGAGCAGCAAGATTCTGGCGCGCAAGTACGACGCGAATCAAACATATTGGGGCTACGGCTTTGAGTTGGAAAACATCAACGGCATGCGCGTCATCGGGCACGGCGGCGGCGACTTTGGAGTCAGCAGCGCCGTTCGCTGGTATCCCGATTCCGGCAACTACACCGTCATCGTCCTATCAAACTATGATCGCGGCGGCTTCATCACCATCTACAAACTCGAGGAAATGATCCTGCAGCAGGCGGGGGCTAGCCATTAGGCAAATAAAGAGTTCTTTTATGGCGCGTCTTCTATGTCTTGCCAATTGGCATCACTGTTTGCGGTGCAGGTCTTTCCTTTAGGGCAGTACTCCAGGTGAAACACCGGATGAACTTCCCAGTTGTTTACGCGGTTTAGTTTGTGCTCGAAGAAATGTTCCGAGTCAAACATGAGCGGACCGGTGACGCGAACCATCAAAGCTCCTTGTGCCGTCTTGTTGATTAGCGGTTGAATTTTACCGTTCGTGAAGTTTGGGTGGTCCAACCTGACTCGCGGCGTGTCCTCAACAGTTACGGACTCGGCTTCGCGTTTGCGGAATACTGATTTGAGCGTTGTCGTGTTGGCATGCGGCGGCAAAGGAAACTTGTCGACTGTAGCTTTGGTTACCAGCACGAGATGGTTATCTGTTTCCTCTTCTGTGCGCAGGTAACAGTTGCACGATTCGCCGCCGAGTTCGAGCTTGGCAGCCAACAGGTAACCGGTAACCCTGACCTGATCGCCTTCGCCTAATGAGGTCAACTCACTTCGACTGCCGCCCAGGGTGTAGTGTGTTGGATTGTGCCGCGTTTTCATCCAGGTCAGCGAACGGTCCGTGACTGGTTGGCTATTCGACTTTGCATTCTTCAGTTTGTTTAGTTTGGGATCGTGGTGGTTGTCACTACTGCAACCTTCATCGGCACATGCGTGTATGTTGGCAGCGCAAGTAGGTTGGAGCGGCGCGCTTTTCTTTTTCGCTTTAGTCTTGGCGTCCGCTGCAATCAGCAGCGCGAGGATCGTGAGAAGAACAATTAGAAATCGTTTCATGGCGTGAGTCTCCGGGGGTAAAGGAACGTGCGAGGAACGACAGGCTTATACACCCAGCATCGTAAGAGATGCAAGAATTCTTGTATTAAAAGGATAGAGGTCAGAGAGCAGAGGTCCTAGATCAGAGGTCAGAGGTCAGAGGTCAGAGTTCAGAGAGCGGCAAAGTCCGCACGGACGAATGATAGTAGCCCACCCGATTCATCGGTGGGATCACAGGCAAAGAAGGAATGGATAGTCCGTAAAGCGGACGGCTGACATTCACGAATGACACGATCTCGCGAAACCTTAATAGGCGCGAAGTGACGAGATTCATCGAACCCGGTCGCCAGAGCGCGCGCGCGGGGCATCATCAAGATCGTGCTGGTGGCCAGCGCGCCGCGCAGAAAGCCCCGGCGATCTGTTTGAGGGACGCTCATGGACCGTAATCGTAAATCGTAAATCGTAAATGGAGAAGGCCAGGTGTCGGGTATCAGGTGTCGGGTATCAGGTGTCAGTGAGTCGTCGTGTGTACAGTGCTTGCTTTCGGTGACCGACACCCGGCACCTGACACCCGGCGCCTATTACGCCGCATCGGCCCTGGCTTTTGGTTTCCAGCGCAGCACTGGTTTGCGGGCGGCGGCGGCTTCGTCGAGGCGCCCGATGCGCGTGGTGTGCGGTGCGCTCAATACTAATTCGGGATCGTCGACTGCCTCACGGGCGATCGAACACATGGCTTCGATAAACTGATCCAATTCCTGTCGGCCAACGGATTCAGTTGGCTCAATCAACATCGCACCCTGCACAATCAGCGGGAAGTAGATCGTCATGGGATGAAAGCCGTAATCAATCAAACGCTTGGCGATGTCGAGCGTGTGCACGCCTTTGCGCGTCTGGCGTTTGTCGGTGAAGACGACCTCGTGCATCGGCGGATTGTTGTAGGGCTTGTCATAATCACTGGTCAGCCCATGCGCAATGTAGCGTGCGTTGAGGACTGCGGCCTCAGTGGCTTCGCGCAGACCATCGTTGCCATGCGTCTGAATGTAGGCGAGCGCGCGCAACATCATGCCGTAGTTTCCAAAGAAGGCTTTGACGCGGCCGATTGATTGCGGTTGGTTGAAATCGAGCCGTAAACGAGGGTGTTGCGTGTCGGGTGCCGGGTGTCGGGTTCCGGTGGATGCAGCAGTTGAGCCGGCAGATTCAACGCGATTTAGGACGATCCGCGGCACCGGCAGGAATGGTTCGAGTTCTCTGGTGCAGCAGCATGGACCACAGCCTGGGCCACCGCCCCCGTGCGGCGTAGAAAAAGTTTTATGCAGGTTCAGGTGAATAACATCGACGCCCATATCGCCCGGCCGCGCGACGCCTACCAGCGCGTTCATGTTTGCGCCGTCCATGTAAACCAAGCCGCCGGCGTCGTGCACGATGCGGCAGATTTCCTGAATGTTCTTCTCAAACAATCCGAGCGTGTTTGGATTGGTCAACATCAGTCCCGCGACTTCGCCGTGCGAACAAAGCTCACGCAAATGATCGAGATCCGTGAGTCCTTCGGAAGTGGAGCGAATTGTTTTCACTGAGAAGCCGGACAAATGAGCCGACGCCGGATTGGTACCGTGGGCCGAATCGGGAATCAGCATGGTGCGCCGTTTGGCGGACCCTGCTTCGCCGTCGCGCGCATCGATGAACGCGCGAATAATCATCACGCCGGTCATCTCGCCGTGCGCTCCGGCTGCGGGTTGTAACGAAATCCCCGGCAGGCCTGTAATTTCAGCGAGATGTTGTTGTAGTTCGTAAATAACCTCGAGCGCGCCCTGTGCATCTTCAGCGTCTGTCAGCGGGTGCAGGCCAGCGAACCCCGGAATGCGCGCGACCTTTTCGTTCAGGCGCGAGTTGTATTTCATCGTGCACGAGCCGAGCGGATACATGCCCTGATCGATGGAATAGTTCCAGGTGGACATGCGAACGAAGTGACGAATGATGTCGACTTCGCTGACTTCCGGGACACCCTCCAGATCGTCGTCGCGGAGAAACGCTTTCGGAATCAATGTCTCAAGCACTTGTTCGTCCACATCGAGCGGCGGCAAGCGATAGCCAATACGCCCCGGCTGCGAGCGCTCGAAGATTAAGGCCTCGTTCGGATTGATGTGCGAAGTGACTTTTGTAATTTCAGATTTCATGAAGCCTATATCAGTTGTCGTTTGCGGCGGACGCGAGTCCTGCAACCAGCGCGTCGATGTCAGCACGCGAATTCATTTCCGTTACGCAAATCAGAAAATCATTTGACCGGTCTTTGAAGTAACGTGACAACGGCAACCCACCAGTAATGTTTTTCTCCGACGCCAAATGCGCCAGCAATTCTTTCGCGGGCTTCGGCGCGCGCACTACAAACTCATTAAAGCGAGGCGCAGAAAAGGGAACTGAAAAACCGTCAAGTGCGGCGATTTGTTTGGCCGCGTAGGCAGTCTTCTGAGCGCATTGCTGCGCTACCTCCTGAAGCCCGCGACGTCCCATGGTTTCCAAATAAACCGTGGCCGCCAAGGCGATCAGTCCTTCGTTAGTGCAAATATTTGAAGTGGCTTTCTCGCGACGAATGTGCTGTTCCCGCGTTGCGAGAGTCAAAACAAAACCACGCCGCCCTTGTTTATCGTAGGCCTCGCCAACCAAACGGCCGGGAATCTGGCGCGCGTATTTCTCGCGCGTGGCAAAGAGACCGACGTATGGGCCACCAAACGACAGCGGAACGCCAAACGACTGGCCTTCAGCGACAACTATGTCAGCGCCACAAGCCCCCGGCGATTTCAACAAGCCCAGTGAGATCGCTTCAGTTACCGCGACAATCAATAAAGCACCGGCGGCATGCGCGCGCTCGGCAAGTGCAGTGACGTCTTCAATGCAGCCAAAGAAGTTGGGTGATTGCACCACGAGCGCGGCGGTGTTCCCATCAATCAGGTCGGCGACGTCCGATGTTTGGCCAGATGCAGTATCAAACTCGGCGCGAACCAGCTCAATGCCCGCATGCTGAACATACGTTGTAACGACGTCGAGATACTCAGGATGAATCGCGCCGCAGGCTATCACTTTCGATCGCTTCGTAACCCGCTCGGCCATCAGCACCGCTTCCGCGAGCGCCGTCGAGCCGTCGTACATCGAAGCGTTTGCTACTTCCAAACCCGTCAATTGGCAAACGAGCGTCTGAAATTCGAAGATCGCCTGCAGGGTGCCTTGCGAAATTTCCGGCTGATAAGGCGTGTAGGCGGTGAAAAATTCCGAACGCGAGATGATGTGATCGACTACCGTGGGAATGTAATGTTGATAAGCGCCGGCGCCGAGAAAACTTGTGCACTTTGCCGCGCGATTCTGTTGAGCTAGCTTATCAAAACCGGCCAGCAGTTCGATCTCGGAAAGCGCCGCGGGCGTGTTTAGATTTCGGGTTAAGCGTAGTTCCTGCGGAATGGAATCAAAGAGATCATCAGCCGAGTTGAGGCCGACGTGTTGCAGCATTTCAGCCCGCTCTTCAGGCGAGTTCGGTATGTAACGCAATTTTACTCCGTGTCACCTTTTGTAAAGTCTTCGTATTCGGCGGCAGTCAGCAGGCTATCCACTTCGCCCGGCGCGGACATCTTCACGCGTATCATCCAGCCGTCGCCATACGGGTCGGTGTTCATTTTTTCAGGTTCATCGGTGAGCGAGTCATTGACCTCTGCTATCTCGCCGGAAACGGGCGAGAACACTTCAGATACGGCTTTCACGGATTCGACCGAGCCAAATGATTCGTTGGCGGCGAATTTTTCGCCGGCTTTGGGCAGCTCGACATAAACAACATCGCCGAGCGAGTCCTGCGCGTAGTCAGTGATGCCGACAACTGCGATGTTGCCATCAACGCGAACCCACTCGTGGTCCTTGCTGTAATGTAGGTCTTCCGGAATGTTCGCCATGATTCCTCCGCAATCGAGTTTCAAGTTTGAAGTTTCAAGGTTGCGAGTTCGCTGAACTAAAAACTGAGAACCGTAAACTGACTACTGTTTCTCGCGTTTGTAAAATGGGGTCTTAACAATCTCGGCGCCCACCAACTTGCCGCGAACGTCGATCTGAATCTGCTGTCCTTCGTTTGCGAATTCAGTTGGCACATACGCCATGCCGATATTCTTCTTCAGATAGGGTGCAGGACTTCCAGAGGTAACTTTGCCCACGCGTTGGCCGTTAATCAGCACATCCTGTTCGTCGCGCGCGATGCCTCGTTCCTTTACTTCGAAACCGACCAGGCGGCGGCGCACGCCTGCTTCTTTTTGCTTTGCCAACCGTTCGCGGCCGACGAAGTCATCCTTGTTCAATTTACAAATCCAACCGAGGTTCGCTTCGAGCAGCGTAGTCGTTTCATCAATCTCGTGGCCATAGAGAGCCATGCCTGCTTCCAGGCGGAGTGTGTTACGCGCGGCGAGACCACAGGGAAGCACGCCATCGCCAGAGCCAAACTGTCCGGCGTCCAAAAGTTTCTGCCAAAGCCGCCCGGCCATGTTTGCGGCTGCGTAAACTTCAAAGCCGTCCTCGCCCGTGTAGCCGGTGCGCGAGACAATGGCCTCAACGCCGTCAACAGTCCCTTCGGCAAAGTGGTAATACTTGATTTCTGAAAGCGGCAAATCAGTCAGCGGCTGAAGAATTTCGAGGGCGCGCGGTCCCTGAATCGCAAGCTGGCAATAATCAGCACTGACATTCTTCAACTCGACTGCTTCGTTTTTGTGATGCGACTTGATCCAGGCCCAGTCTTTTTCAGTCGTGCCGGCGTTGACTACGAGCAACAGGTGGTCCTCCGAAAAACGGTAAACCAACAGGTCATCGATGACTGTTCCCTCAGGCGTTGTTAGCGCCGAGTATTGCGCCTGGCCATCAACCAATTTGGAAACGTCGTTTGAGGTGATGTGATTTACGAAGGCGATCGCATCAGCGCCGCGCACATCGATCTCGCCCATGTGGGAAACGTCGAACAAGCCGGCCGCCCGTCGCGTGCGCAAATGTTCCTCGACCGTTCCGGCCGGGTACTGCACCGGCATGTCCCAGCCGCCAAAATCGACCATGCGTCCGCCCAGATTGCGGTGGACCGCATTCAGTGGCGTGCGTTTGATCTCAGCGACAGCAGTCATGTTGCGGGGCGTCAGACTCTCGCGATCAGTCTGATTCAATTCGAAATACTAAATAATCAGGATGAATCGGCAAACTAACACGCGCGGTGCGGTGCGTCAAGCAGGTGCTCGGAAGAGTGTCGTTAGCACATGATATGTCCGGTCTCATTAACACATGAAGTGTCCGATCTGAGCGGCGGGGGTCAGAGCAGCATGCCAGTATGCGGGGATGCAGCAAATGACACAGGCCGCAGTGGAGCGGG
>JACCVY010000233.1 GCA_013697915.1 Blastocatellia bacterium
GCCGTAGCGATTGTCGGTGGCGAAGCTTTTCGCGATTCCAATCTTCGCTCACGTTTTCCCGCCGAGCTCTACGCCCGAGACTTTGAAGCCGTAGCAAGATTTGTCCGCGCTCTGGCAAAAAGAAAAAACGGGCGCCCGCACAATTAACATCAAGTGAGATCCGTGCGCCGCGAGCCGGGCGCGGGACCAAACGCGAGGGTCATGCTCACAGATCCCACTGTCTTCCTACTGCTCCTGGGCCGCCGGATTTCGTGTTCAGCAATTCGCGCACGGGTGTGAACATTGATTCCATCAAGACAGGCTGGCGGAATGCTTGCGAAGATGCGGGGCTCGTGAATCTGAGATTCCACACGATACTCGTCACACTTTCGCAACGCGTCTGAGAGCCAATGGAGTTCACGGGCGGGACATCAGAGACTTACTTGGTCACACGTCAGTAAGGATGACGAGTGTTTACACGCATCAGACGCCGGCCAATCTGTGTCATGCAGTGAATACGCTGGGACAGACTAAGCTCGGCAAGGTAGTGAGATTTCCAAGGAAGAAGCGTGATCGTAGCACCAGACAAATCGCGCCATCTTCGCGCCATCGTGAGGTTGATCAGCTATCGGCCCAACATCACGAAGACGTAAGTGTAAGACAACTCGCCAGTTGATTGGTGCCCCCGCAGGGATTCGAACCCCGAACCAACAGATTATGAGTCTGCTGCTCTAACCGTTGAGCTACAGGGGCAAAACCATGAACCGTGAACTGTGAACCGAAAACCGGAAAGTGTCCGGCTCAGTTTGGGGAATGCCGGAGATTCTAGCGGAAAACGTGCGGCCTTTCCACGAGACGCTCTTTTAAGTAGTCATGCGCCGACTTGATTACCCCGTTCGTGAGTGTGTTCTAACCCCCGAAACTAACGCTGAAAGCGTTGGCTAATTTCAGCCCAGGGTTTGCTTTGAAACCCTGGGGGCGAAAGAGTCCCAGAGATTCTTCGCAACTCTGAAGGAGTTGCGACCGATTGCGGTAGCGACGTAACTCCTTCAGAGTTACGTCTTCGAGAATGCGGTCCCCTTTCCCAGGGTTTCAAAGCAAACGCTCCCACCCCGCCTGGGCTGAAATTAGCGAACGCTTTCAGCGTTAGTTTCGGTGTGGAGGCATGGAAAGAGATGACCTCATAAGGGGAAGGCAATCGGCGCAACCTGAAAAATCGCTTGCGGATCCTGTCTGAGTTCGACAACCAGCGCCTAAACACTTAGCGCGCAAACTATGCTGAGACAGCGCTGCAAGGTGCATGATAAGATTTTTTTCATTCATGGTTGCGACTCTTATGGTCACAGCAAGCAACGCTGAACTTCCTCTCGTGCCACTGGGCGCAGGCGATCTGATTGATCGCGCGGTGCGTCTTTATCGCCGGCACGTGCTCGTATTAATACGAATTGCCGCGCCGCCGGTTTTCATTTCCGCATGTGGTTCCGTTCTTTGGACCATCTGCTGGCGCGGGTTTTTTGCGACTCCCAGCGAGCTCGCTTTCGTGATTTACGTCTTTCTGTCCATCGCCGCAATGGCGCTCATAATTGGCGGGCACGTTTTCAGCTTGCTGGTGATGGGCGGCGCCTCGCGCAACCTGGTAATGCACCTGCTTTCAAACGAACCGGTGCTGGCGCGAACGACTTACGCGGCCGTGCGCTCGCGTTTCTGGTCGCTGCTGGGCGCGAGTGTGCTCATGATGTTGTGGCTGGGACTCGCGTTCGGCGTTGGATTCTTTGGCTGGTATTTCGTCGTTATCTTTGTTTCAGTGGGCGCGTTTTTTATGGCGCGCTGGGCGCCTGTGTGGATGAGCGCGATTGTCGGTGTGATCGGTTTCCTCGGGGCATCAACTCTTGCGTTGTGGCTGTTTTTCTTTATGGCCGGCCGCATCGCTTACGTTCCACAAGTCATGCTGGTAGAAGGCAAGCGCGTCTTTGAATCGATGAGTCGGAGTTTCTCGCTCGCGCGCGGCAACGTTCGACGCTTGATGGCTATGACGCTTTTCATCACGTTCGCCACCTATTCGGCGTTGATGATTCTGGTGATCCCACTCGGCTTTTATGGCTACCTAAATGGCATCGATCCGTCGCCGTGGAATGGCAGCGAATGGCCCATCTGGTATGCGATTGGTTACAGCGTGCTCGAGCCGTTGAGTTCCATCCTGTTGGCGCCGGTGTGGATGCTTGGCCTTTCGCTCTTGTACGTGGACGAGCGAGTCAGGCACGAAGGTTACGATATCGAATTGATGGCCTCGCAGCGATTGGACGCAATGCCAAACATCAATGTGACTTCGCCTTTCGCTCCTGCAATTTCCACGTATCCGGCGCCGTTGCCGGCGTTTGCTTCTAAAGGAAGTATGCTCGGACTAAAGTGAAGCTGCTAAAGACTCGCGCTGCCTGAACCAAACATGAGACGCTCAGCTTTAGAAAATCTCAAACGCTATTTTCTTAAAGCACCGCTGTACCTCGCCGGCTTGATACTCTTTCTATCTACGGTCCACGCAACTCCCGTCAACGAATATCATAAGCACCTTAGCCAGGCGATCATCGCGCTCGACAGTTTGGTGCAGCTTGAAGAGAACGAGACAGCGAGCGCGTTTGAAGCGCGCAACGCCGAAACAATTTTGTCAGTGCGCCAACTGGTGCCCGCAAATGAAACGATTGAATGGGCGGGCAAAGAGTTTACGGTCGACAACTCCTGGCTACCGGCGGAGCTGGACAAATACACCCATGTTTCGGGCCCGGATCGCAGTATTTTGCGCCAACAAATAATTGAACGGCTCCAGGCAATTGCCGAACGAGTAAAAGAAATACCGCAACCCGCCGCAACCGGAACTGAAGACAAAGCGCAACACAGCACGAAGCTGGGGGAAATTTTGCAGCGGCCTGAGTATGCGCGCAAAGTGAAACAGGAAAGCGCGATCGGGCGTTTGTGGCGGCAGTTTCTGAAATGGCTGGAGAGCTTGTTTCCAAAACCTAAGCCAATCGCGCCGGGCACGGCCGGAATTTTCAGCAAGATTGCCCAGGTGTTTGTCATCGTCCTCGCCCTGGCCGTTTTGATCTTTGTCGTCAGATTGTTTTTGCCGCGCTTGCTTCATAACCGGCGCGCGAAGCGAAAGGTGAAGCAGGGCGCCAGGATAGTCTTGGGCGAACGCCTGGAGCCAGAGCAATCGGCGACCGATCTGTTATCGGAAGCAGAGGCTTTGGCGCGTGCCGGCGATCTACGCGCCGCCATACGCAAGGCCTACATCGCCTTGTTGCTCGAGTTGGGTGAACGCAAAATCATCACGCTGGAACAGCATAAGACTAACCAGGATTACCTGCGCGCCGTGCGACGTGTCGAGCGGCTTTATCCAAATGTGAAACAACTGACGGACAGTTTCGAGCTGCATTGGTACGGGTTGGCGCTGGTCACGGAGACTGACTGGCAAACTTTTCGTTCCGGTTACAAACAGGCGCTATCCACTTGATGTGATTCAGATGCGACAACGTTTTGTAATTATCCTGATGTTTCTGCTCGCGATCGTGATTTTGATTGCGATCAATTCTTTTGCGTATGTTCAGGAGGAAGACAAACAGGATTCCGAAACTGCGCCAAACCGATCTTCCTACAACGCAGGCGCAACCGGCACGCGCGCGTTTTATGATCTGCTGAGCGAGTCGGGCTACAAAGTCACGCGCTGGCGCGAACCGTCTGACCGACTGCTTGGCGCCGGCGGTGAAAAGGTTGCCACCTTTGTCATTATCGGCCGGCCCGCACTCTCGATCGATGAAAACGAAGCGAAGGGTTTGTTGCTCTGGGTTCAGCACGGCGGGCGGCTGGTATTAATCGATCGCCGTCCCTCGGAAATGCTGTTGCCGCGTTCCGACGGCTGGGAGATAACGACGGAGTTTATCGGCTATCCGAATTTCAACATTGACCCAGCGGATCAGCAACAGATGACCCAGGACGTCAAGGCGGCACGGCCCATGCAACCGACGCCGTTAACGCGCGAGGTTGCATCAGTGATGCCGTCGCGGTTCTATTCGGAAATCAAGTTTTTTCGCGCAACCAAAGACGGCAACAAAGATTCCGAAAATGCCAACGCGTCTAATAACAACGATGAAGAACAGGCACCGTCGCATTTGCTTAGTTCCAAATCCGGACCGAGCGATTTAACACCGCCAGCGCCCGTGGTCCATTTAAGTGTAGGCGACAAGAACCTGTTGCTCGACTACCCACATGGTCGCGGCCGCATTGTCGTCTTGAGTGATCCTTTCATTGTGGCAAACGATGGCATCAATCTTCAGGACAATTTGCAGTTGGCGATCAACCTGGTCTCAACCAACAATGGGCTGATTGCGTTCGACGAGTTTCATCAGGGCCGGGGCAACACTCATAACGCTTTGGTGAGCTACTTTTCCGGCACGCCCATTTTGGCGATTGGCGGGCAGATAGCGTTGCTAATCGTATTGATCTTATGGACCCGCGGGCGTAGGTTTGCCCGGCCCTTACCTTTGCCGCGCGTCGATCGCCGGTCGACTCTCGAATTCGTTGCCTCAATGGCTGAATTGCAGGAACGGGCGAAGGCCTTCGATTTGGCAATTGAAAATATTTATGGGCGGACGCGCAGAGTGCTGGCGCGATATGCAGGCGTTGAATACAACACTTCACGCAAGGAAATCGCGGCGCGGGTGGCGGCGCGGTCTTCGCTGCAGGCGCACTCGCTCGAAACGTTGATGCGACAAGCGGAGGAGGCAATCAACGGCGCGCCCATCAGCGAACGACAATCAATTCAACTGGTGAAGCGGCTGCGTGAAGTTGAAAACGCCCTGGGCCTGCGCATGCGTTCGCGGCAAGTGAAACAAACGGCGCAAAATATTTGACAATAACTGGTCTTAGGTTTTGGGTCTTTGGTCTTTGTGTTTTGAGAGCCCAAGGTGAACATGGGCCCAAGACCAAAGACCAAAGACCAAAAACCCAAGACCTAAGACGAGAAAAAAATGATTGAATACGTCTCCTCCACTGTCGAACACATCCGGCGCGAGTTGGGCAAAATAATCGTGGGTCAGGACGAGCCTATCGAACAGATCCTGGTGGCTCTGCTTGCCGAGGGCCACGCGCTGATCGAAGGCGTGCCCGGCACCGCAAAGACACTAACCGTCAAGACGCTTTCGCGCATCGTTAACGCGAATTTCGGGCGCATCCAGTTCACGCCTGACCTAATGCCGTCCGACATCACCGGCACAAATGTTTTCAACGTTGCGACTTCCACTTTCAACTTGCGGCCTGGGCCAATTTTTACGGACATCCTGCTCGCCGACGAAATTAATCGGACCCCACCCAAGACGCAGGCTGCATTGCTCGAGGCGATGGAAGAGCGGCAAGTGACGATTGACGGTGAACTGCATCGCCTTTCGCCAATTTTTACGGTGCTTGCAACTGAGAATCCGATTGAGTACGAGGGCACCTATCCGCTGCCTGAGGCGCAGCTCGATCGATTCATGTTGAAAATTTTGCTGGACTATCCGCAGGAAGAGCAGGAACGGCAGGTCGTCGCAAACTGGGATGCGGGTTTCAATTCGCGCCGGCTGGCTGACGTAGACATTCAACCGCTCGGCGACGCGGATGCGATCGCTCGTTGCCGGCATGAAGTGGCAACCGCACGCATGGAACCGGGCGTGCAACATTACGCAGTCGATCTGGTGCGGCGAACCAGAACACATCCTTTTATTCATTATGGCGCGAGTCCGCGCGCTTCGGTGGCGTTGTTGTTGTGTTCGAAAGCGCTGGCTGCGATTCGCGGCCGCGACTTCGCCACGCCTGATGACGTGCGCGATGTTGCGCGCCCAGTGTTGCGGCACCGTCTGAGTTTGCGTGCCGAAGCGGAACTCGATGGCGCAACGCCTGATGCTGTCATTACGGACATTTTGAAATCAGCAGAAGTCCCGCGGTAGTTGAGAAGAAAAGAGCAGGGCAAGCCCGCCTTCCTGACCTGGAGCTTAAGCTCTTGAATGTCGAAACGAAGTTTGAACGCCATTCGACGGAGGTGCAATGATCAACCTGGAAGATCTCTCAGGTCAGGAAGGTGGGCTTGCCCCCGCTCTTTTATTTTAGCCGCCCATCTCTCATGCGTTTTGTTTTTAGCAGACTGTTCTACCTTCTTATCGCGGCCGGCTTTGTTGTGCTCTCGCTCTCATGGGGGCGACCCTGGCTGCGTTGGGCGGCGCTCGCTTACGACGTCGCGCTGATAATTCTCGCCATTATTGATGCACGTCGCAGTCAGCTCCCAAAAGAAGTTGTCATCACACGCACATTCAGTGGCCGCTTTGCGGTGGGCGCCGAAACCGAGGTCAGTGTGAACATTCGCAACGCGCAGCCGCACGCAATTACGCTCATTATCAAAGACGAGTATCCGCCGCAGATGAAGTTGTCAGGGTTGCGCGAAGCGAAGGTCCGCATTGCGGCGCGAACGTCGGCGGCGTTGGTGTATGGACTAACACCTTCGCGGCGTGGCCAGTTTGAGTTTGGCCAGATCGCCGTACGCTTTTTGTCGCGGTTGAATCTCGTCTGGTGCCAAACAAGTGTTGGCGCGGCGACGCCCGTAAAAGTCTATCCAAATATGCGGCGCGCGCGCGAAGCTGAGTTGAAGGCGCTCGGCGCTCGTTCATTAGTCGCAACGCATCGCAAGACGTCATGGCGCGGCGAAGGTCGCGAGTTTGAATCACTGCGCGATTACGTTCGCGGTGATGAGCTGAGACATATCTCCTGGACCGCGACTGCAAGAAGAGGAAAGTTAACGACACGGCAGTATCAGATCGAACGCGACCAGACGATTCTGATCGCGATTGATGGCGGCCGTTTGATGACTGCGCGCATCGGGCAGGAAACGAAACTTGATTCGGCGGTCCACGCCGCATTGGCCTTGATGTCGGCGGCCGGGCGTGCCGGCGACAACGCAGGATTGCTTGTTTTCGGGCGCAAGATCAAAAGCTTTCTGCCTCCCAGCCGCGGCCGCGAACACATGGACGCGGTGCTCGAGTCGCTTTACGCGATCGAGCCGGAGATGATCGAGCCTTCTTATTCGCGCGCGTTCGAATTCATCGCCGCTAACAGCAAACGACGTTCGCTGGTTGTGCTGTTGACGGATCTGGTTGATGAAGAAGGTTCAAAGGAACTGCTTGCTGCGCTGAAGCTGTTGCGGCCGCGTCATCTGCCGTTGGTCGTTACCATTGCCGATCGCGATCTAAGGGCCGTAGTTAGCGAGGCTCCGGCGACAGTGAAGGATCTGTTTACCCAATCAGTAGCTGAAGAAATAATGTACCTGCGCGAAGCGGCGCTGCGCCGAGTCGAATCGCAGGGAGGTTTGGCGCTGGATGTTACCGCGGCAGCGCTGGCGCCTGCACTGCTGGAAAAATATTTGCAAGTGAAAGAACGAGGACTTTTGTGAAGAGTCAGAGGTCAGAGGTCAGAAGTCGGAGGGTCAGGAGGTCAGAAAAGAGCAGTAGCTGTCGATTTCTAATTTCTCATCCACAAATCGCTGACTTCTGATCTCTGACTTCTGACCTCTGACCTCCGATCTTAAGACCAAATGCCGGGGATAGTCGTTGCACACGACGGACATTTGCCTTCCGGCGTGACGCGCATGTTCTTAATCACATAACCGTAACGCTCGACCAACAGTTCGTCACAGGCCGGACAGTAGGTGTTCTCCCAGCGCCCAACTCTGCCCGGCAAATTTCCGGCGTAGATGTAACGCAAGCCTGCCTCGCTCCCGATCTCGCAAACGCGAATCAATTGTTCGGCAGTCGTATTGGCGTTTTCCGTCATGTGATAATCCTGATGAAACGCAGTCACGTGCCAGGGAATATCAGGCGAGACTGAAGCAACGAAGTCAGCCGCACGCTTCAGCTCATCTTCGGAATCGTTGAAGCCGGGAATAACGAGCGTAACAATCTCTTCCCAGAAACCGCGGTCATGAACCATCTGCACGGTTTCCAGAATGTTATCGACCACACCGCCTAGCTGGCGATAGTTCTTGTCATTCATCGACTTCAGATCGATTTTGTAACAGTCGGTCCAAGGTCGCAGGTAATCGAGCACCTGCGGTGTCGCGTTGCCATTGGAAATGAAGGCGGTGCGAAATCCTTCGGGCCGCGCTTTCTTAAACACCTCGACGGCCCATTCAGCGGTGATCAGCGGTTCGTTGTAACTGCTGCCGACCATCGAAGCGCCATAAGCTTTGGCCATCGCAACCAGGCGTTCAGGCGTGACGAGTTGTGGCGACGTGCCGGCAGTGTCGTCGCGCAACGCCTGCGACGTCAGCCAGTTTTGGCAATAAGCGCAGTGGAGATCGCAGCCGAGCATGCCGAAAGTTAAAGTGTCGGAGCCGGGAAGCGCATGGAAGAAAGGCTTTTTCTCGGTCGGATCGCAGGCGAGCGCTGCGACATAGTTTGTTGGCACGCGCAGATGCCCGCCTTCATTAAAGCGCACCTTGCAGATGCCGCGCTTGCCTTCCTTGATGAGACAGCGATGCCCGCAGGCGAAACATTTCAACGCGCCGCCTTCGAGGTGTTCAGTTAGCTCGGGCGCGCCCTCGGTCGTAAGCGAGTCAAGAACTTCAGCCAGGGGCGCGGATTGCGTACTAATAGGCATAACAAAAATAGGTTCAATAGCGGTTTTGGAACATGAGAATTATACTGCGTTAGCTGAATGTAGTCAGTTGTCGGGTGTCAGTAGCACAGACTTCAGGAGACTTCGAACAAGTTCTTTCGACGCGTAGCGTCGGTATGAGTTTGGCCCGGCCTTTGAAGGCCGGGAGAGTCAACGAGGTGTTCGCGTCGCATAGCGACGCCTGAAACTAGAGCTGAATTCAATCGTCACTACGCGACGAGAACAAGCTGAACCCGGCGTTTAAACACCGGGCTAAATTCGCACCGACGCTACGCGTCGAAGATCCTTGTCAGCGGTTCCTTCAGTCTGTGCTGCCGTGCATGTGCAATACACAGACTAAAGTCCTTGCTACTTATGATCATCGAAGAAATAACAGTCACAGCATTTCAACAACACACCCGTATTGTCGGTTGCGAAAAAACGAAACGGGCAATATGTATCGATCCCGGTGACGAATCAAACAGCATTGTGGAAGCGATCGACAAGCATGGGTTTGAGTTGCAAGCGATTGCCGTGACGCACGCGCACCTCGATCACATTGGCGGAGTATCGGCCTTAAAGAAACTAAAGCCGGCGGCCGATATTATGATTCATAAGGCCGACGAGTTTATCTACGATGCGCTGCCGACGCAGGCCGCCTGGATAGGTGTGCCGCAGTCTCAGTGGGCTGCTTTGGGTTTTGCTTACCAGACGCCGCCGAGAGTTGACGGCTACTGGGAAGACGGACAGTTGTATAAAGTTGGCGAACTCGAGTTTCAGATCATCCACTGTCCCGGCCACACGCCCGGCCACGTCGTCTTGTTCGAAGCAAACGAACGAAAGGTTTTTGTCGGCGATGTGCTATTTGCGGGCTCGGTAGGCAGAACTGATTTGCCCGGTGGCTCAACCGAGCAACTGATGGCTTCGATTAATAACAAACTGCTGCCGCTTGGCGATGACGTGGAAGTTTATTCCGGACATGGACCAATAACCACGATTGGTCATGAGCGAAAAACGAATCCGTTTCTTACCGGGGTCTACAAGCAGGGAGCCGGAAGATTTTGAAGGAACCACTAGCCTAAGGTTCAAGAAGTTCAGAGTCCAACCTTTAGGTTGCGAACCTTGGAAACAATCAAACTTTAGGTCGCTATCCTTCGCAAGAATCAAACTAAAAAGTTTGTACTTCTAAACTGTTTGAGAGAACTGTTTGACGATTTATTTCTGGGTTGGCCCACGCAGGCGACTGGCTTTCAACTCTTCCCACTTATCCTTTAGTTCATCCTTGAGCTGGCTCGGCAACGATTCCACCGGAACATTGTTTTGCTCGCAGAAGTAGCGCCATAGGACGAAGCGCAGATCGAATTGCCCGGTTTCATCGGAAATGATGTTATCGACGGGCGGCGGTTGTTTCGTGGTTTTTCCCTTGTTCATGTTTCAGCTCGAGCTATTGAATTTCTTAGAGTTTAGCAGGAGTGGGCGCTGCGAACCAATCGCGCAGAATAGAGGTAGTTCCTATTTTCAGTTTTCTCTGTGTAACCTTTATGCTCTCTGTGCCTCGGTGGTGGATCCATTAACGGTTGCTCAACACAAAAACACAGAGAACGCACAGAGATTAATTTAAGCAAGGACACTACCAAAAACCAAAGACGGACTTGAGTGCCCGTCTTTTATCAACGCGTTCAATCCAGCAACTACGCGACGGTGATTTCATCCGACAGATACACATCCTGAATCGCGTTTAGCAACTCGATGCCTTCCGCCATCGGACGTTGAAAAGCTTTCCGTCCTGAGATTAGACCGGTACCGCCGCCACGTTTGTTAATAACTGCGGTGCGCACCGCTTCGGCCATATCGCTGGCGCCTTTGGATTCGCCCCCGGAATTAATCAAGCCGCAGCGTCCCATGTAGCAATTGGCCACCTGGTAACGAACCAGATCGATGGGGTTGTCGGTTGTCAGTTTCTCGTAAACGATTTTGCTTGTCTTGCCATACGATTTGCCCAACTCTTTTTCCACCGCAGTGTAGCCGCCGTTTCGTTCTGGAAGTTTCTGCTTGATGATATCGGCCTGAATGGTTACGCCCAGATGATTGGCCTGGCCGGTGAGATCAGCGGCCGCATGCATGTCGCCCTCAGGGGTTTTGAATTTTGAGTTGCGTAAGTAGCACCACAAAATACAAGCCATGCCAAGCTCATGTGCCTGGGCGAAGGCGTTGCTGATTTCAGTTATCTGCCTGGTTGACTCGTCCGAGCCAAAATAGATTGTTGCGCCCACCGCCGCTGCGCCCATGTTGTGCGCTTCCTTAACCGTGCCAAAAAGCACTTGATCGAATTTGTTCGGAAGCGTCAACAGCTCGTTGTGATTGATCTTTACGATGAAGGGAATCTTGTGCGCATACTTCCGCGCGACCGTGCCCAGCACGCCAAAGGTGGAAGCAACCGCGTTGCAGCCGCCCTCGATAGCCAGCTTCACAATGTTTTCCGGATCAAAGTATTGCGGGTTCGGGGCGAAAGAAGCGCCGGCCGAATGTTCGATGCCCTGGTCCACCGGAAGGATTGAAAGATAACCGGTTTTGGCGAGACGGCCATTGTCGAAAAGAGTTTGCAGCGAGCGCAAAACCGCCGGCGAGCGGTCAGAATTGGTCCAAACTCGATCGATGAAATCCGGCCCTGGCAGATTCAGAGTGTCTTTGGTTATCGCGGTGGCTTGATAGTCCAGCAGCGTGCGCGCATTGTCGCCGAGCAACTCTTCAATCCGGTCGAGAGTGGTCGTCCCTCGTTTCAATTCTGTAGCCATTATCTTCCTCCTGAAATGGAACGAGCGGGTGCAAAAGCGTAGGATTCTCCAATAAATCGGCCTAGACTATAACATAAGAGGCTGGTTCTCGCCGCCTGCAACCAGTTGCTCCGGGAGCAACTCTCTGTTGAAAATCTCCAAAACGCGATACAAGGAACTTTGTAACGTATTTGTCTAAGGCGGCTCGTTTTTGCGCTTGCGGGAATGCCCATTTTTTGTCAGAATCCGCTTCGCTAGGGCCTCAAAGTAGTGCCGCCGGCGCTTGATTCGCCCTCGCGCAAGTCAACTGTCGAAAGTCCTTGCTAGACAAAATAAATAAATTCCGCTGCTCGCCTTACAACGAGGATCGTGTACTAAGTATTCAGGAGATGGAATAGTTCAGCTGAGGACATGTTCCAAATTACTCATAAGCTGCGCGTTGTCCAAAACTGCCGGAGAATAAACATATGATGAGAATAATTGGTCTTTTCCTGATCGCCTTACTGCTTACGGCGATTTCTTCAACTTTGGTAATGGCTGAACCTATCAGGTTACAGGATTCGAGCAAGGCCGACGAGTCGTACAACAAGGGCTTGAAATATCTAGAGGCGCTCAAATACGACGAAGCTGTTGAGGAATTTAAACGGACACTCCAGCTCAACCCAAACCATGGAAATGCATACCATGGTTTAGGCGCTGCGTACCACAAGCTAGGACGTTATAACGAAGCCGTTGAAGCTCTTAAGGAGGCGGTTCGCCTAAAGCCGAAAGATGTGGATGCTCATTTCGATTTGGGCACAGCCTTCGCCAGGCTCACTCGGTTTAATGAGGCAATTGAAGCCTTCAAACAAGCGATCAACATTAAACCGGATGATGCACAAGCATATTATCTTCTTGGACTGTCTTATCAGTATAACGGCGAACATACAAAAGCGGTTGAAGCCTACGAAAAGCAGGTTCAGCTAAAGCCAGAGGATGCCAAGGCACTCAGTGTACTAGTGGACGCTTATATGAATGTTGGTAAATATAAGGAGGCAATTGCAACCAATAAGCGATGGATTATCGTTAGTCCTGACAGCACTAGGGCTCAAGCCAGTCTAGGTGAAGGCTATATGAGCTCCGGACAATATGAGGAGGCGATAGAGCTTTACAAGCAACTGATAGTTCTTAAACCTGGCGACCATGAGGCGCATTACAAATTGGGTAAGACATATGAAACCGCCCGTCGATACAGAGAGGCTGCTGCATCATATCGTCAAGCTATTGGCCTTAAACAGGACTATACTCAGGCGTATTACGACCTCTAGGCGTGTCATACCTCAATTTGGGCGAGAAGGAAGCAGCTTTGGAGCAATATAAAATTCTCAAAACTCTAGACCCTGATTTGGCAAGCGAGTTGTTCGCTAAAATTAGATAAATGAGCAACTGCTTTCCTTCAAGGTTTCAGTTTGAATTTCTTATGCTAACTTCGCCTGTCAGATAGCATTTTTCCTGGCGCTGTTGTTGAAAGGCTTCACAATGAACTCAAGTAACCTAATTCCTCGCTCACGTCGGTTGTTCGGGCTCCTAAAATTGCCCGTGCTGATGCTTATCGCCGGGACGGTTTTTACTGCAGTGGGGCAACAGGCCCCCACCAGCTTCGATCGCGAACGCGGCCATGTAATGCTGCGAGCAATCAAGGACGATCTCAAAAAGAATTACTACGACCCGACTTATCATGGCATGGACCTGGAAACGCGGTTCAAGGCGGCCGATGAAAAGATCAAGGACGCAACTTCCGTCAATCAGATCTTCGGAATCATCGCTCAAGCCCTTATTGACCTTGACGACTCGCACACTTTCTTTCTTCCGCCGCGACGGGCCAACAAAACTGAATACGGCTGGCGCATGAAAATGATTGGTGACAAGTGTTACGTCGCGGCGGTACAACCCGGTAGCGACGCTGAAGCAAAAGGCCTGAAAGAAGGCGATCAGGTCTATGCGATCGACGGCTTTGGGCCGACGCGCGAAAACCTTTGGAAGATTGAGTACTCTTACTTGGGCCTCCGTCCGCGAGGCGGCATGCATCTCTTTGTTATAAAGCCAAACGGAGAGCGAGATGAATTTGACGTGTTGGCAAAAGTTACGCCCGGCAAGCGCGTCATGGACCTGACTTTCGCTCAAGGCGGCTCGGATACATGGGACTTGATACGCGATGAGCAAAACAACAGCCGCCTTAATCGCCACCGTTACGTCGAGATGGGCGATGGTTTGTTCATCTGGAAAATGCCCGCGTTCAATCTTGATGAGTCAAAAGTGGACGAGATGGTTGGGAGATTTAGAAAGAGCCAGGGTCTGGTTCTGGATTTGCGGGGCAATGGTGGAGGCTACGAGATTACTCTGCTTCGTTTGTTGGGAAACGTCCTCGACCATGACGTGAAGTTGGGCGATATCAAACGCCGAAAAGAGACCAAGCCAATCCTGGCAAAAGCGCGCAAGGATGTTTTTACCGGGAAGTTAGTAGTGCTCATCGACAGTGAATCAGGATCAGCCGCAGAGTTGTTTGCGCGGCTAATTCAGCTGGAAAAACGGGGTACAGTAATCGGCGATCGTTCCGCAGGCGCGGTGATGAGAGCAATGTTTTATGATCATCAAGCCGGTCTTGACGTGATTGTTCCCTACGGTGTGAGCGTTACCGATGCCGATATTGTTATGAGCGACGGCAATAGCCTTGAACACGTTGGCGTCCTCCCGGATGAAATTAAACTTCCCACCCCGGCCGACATGGCAGCGAAACGCGATCCTGTTTTGAGCTACGCCATATCACTGGCTGGAGGGAAAATTACTCCGGAGAAAGCGGGCGAGCTTTTTCCCATCGAGTGGCGGAAGTAACGAAGGTCACGTTTAGTTCGACAGCGGCGTCGGTTCGGTCTAGCGTGCTGCGGCCAGCATCACGCTGAGTGATTCTTTTCCGAATCGCTGTTGCAGCCGGCGGGCCAACGGCAGACCCAGTTTCACAATTGTTTTCTGTGGCTGCGAGAAAGCATAGATGTCGTACCAGACTGAATTGTCTTCGAGACATTCGATCATAAAGCGTTCCTCACCGCGCTCGGCATGATCCGGCAACGTGCCATAAGCAAAGCCAAACCTTTTCACTGGCCCATCCTCATTAATCGTGTAGACAACGCGGCAGGCGTTCAGCGACCAGAAGCCGAATGTGTGTGCCCGCACCGCTACGGTCGTTCCCGTTCTTAGGGGACTGCCGTGTGGGACCACGTTGGCCCAACCAAGTTCAAAATGGCGCCACTTGCTTAACGCATCGCTGGCGCGCATGAAGGTTTCGCGACCTTCACCAAGCCGAATGCGATTGTGATCCACAGTGTAGCCGACTGGCGGTGTGGTTTGGGTCGCGCCAACTTGTGAATAAGAAAACGGCAGATCTTTTTGCGCAGCAATAAACCTGCGAATGAGCGTTTCGTTAGGCTGGCGCAGCAAAAACACTTGTTTCAGTCGCTCTTCGGTTTGTTGCCGCCCGACGCCGCACGGGCCCGCGGGTGATGATTGTCATAGGCAGCCCGCAAGTGTTGGTCAGTGATGTGAGTGTAAATTTGCGTAGTGGAAATATCGCTGTGACCCAACAACGCCTGAACTGAACGCGAGTCGGCGCCGTGCTGTAGCAGGTGAGTGGCAAAACTGTGGCGCAGCGTATGCGGCGAAACGTTGCTGATGCCTATGCTGTCCGCGTAATGCTTGATCGTGGCCCAGGCAAAATGGCGCGTCAGCGGTTTGCCGCGACTAAGAAAAAGATTTGCGTAAGGCGACTTGCCACACTCTGCTTTAAGCGCCGCATACTGTTGCAGCCAGTGAATCGAGCTTTTCCCCAGGGGCACGCGCCGCTCTTTGCTGCCCTTTCCATGACAACTAACAATGCCGGTATTGAGATCGACGTCGGTTTGTTTGAGCGTAACCATTTCTGAAACGCGCAAGCCTGCCGCGTACATCAACTCCAGCATGGCGCGATCGCGTATGCCGTCAGGTGTCGAAATATCGGGCGTGGCAAATAAACGATCAATTTCTTCTTCGGTCAGAAACTTTGGCAGGTAAGAAAACTTTTGGGGCGTGTCGAGATCTTCCGCCGGATGCTGTTTGATGTGGCCGTCAAGCATCAGAAAACGGAAAAAGCCGCGGGCGGCGCTGACGGCGCGCGCGACTGATGAAGGCGCCAGGCCTTCGCGAGAAAGCTGCGCGATCCACTTGCGCAGTTCCGGTCGAGTCAAAGCGGAAACAGGCCGCTTTGTCTTAGCGGCCCAAAGCTCAAGCCGGTTGAGATCCCTGCGATAGCTTTCAAGCGTGTTGCGCGAGAGGCCTTTCTCCACCTGAATATAGGTGAGAAATTCTTTTACGAGATCGCGTTGTGGAATCGACTTTGCCATTTAAGGTGTTAAATCAAAGAGCGGGGCATGCCCGCCTTCCTGACCTGAGAGGCTTTGGTGTTGTTTCGACAGCCCCCGCATTGAAAGCCTTTCTATCAAGGAATCGCCAACCAATTTAACTTAGCTCGCGGTCGGGAAGGCGGGCATGCCCCCGCTGGGCCTGGCAACAAAGCGCGCACGCTAACAGTTGAGATTGAACAAAACTCTCGTGTTTCTCGGACCGGATTATAGTCGAGGTTGAGTAAGGCAGGGGCTTTATTCGTAGCGGAGACACTCAATCGGATCGAGGCGAGAAGCTTTACGCGCCGGCCAAACCCCAAAGATCAATCCGACGCCAATCGAGACGGTGAGTCCGGAGATAACGGCCCAACTGGGTATCGACGCAGGCAGAGAGGGAACGAGCAACATGACAATGCGGCTGATACCGACGGCCAATAACACGCCAAGAATGCCGCCGAGAAAAGTCAGCGTCATGGCTTCAAATAAAAACTGGCGCACAATATCTTTGCGGCGCGCGCCGAGTGCTTTGCGCACGCCAATCTCTTTCGTTCGTTCGGTAACGCTCACCAACATGATATTCATGAGGCCGATGCCGCCAACCAAAAGCCCCAAGCTGGATATAGCAATCGCAATCAGCCCCACCATGGCCGTGATGCTGTCGAACTGTTTGATAAACTTGTCGGCAGTCTTGATATCAAAATTGTTAGGATCGCCAAACTTCACATTGCGCCGCCGGCGTAGAATTTCTTCTGACTGTTGCAATGCTTCAGTCGTCTGACCTGAACGAGCTTTGATCACCACCATCGTGTAGCCTTTCGCGGGTGCGACTTTTTGCGCGGTGCGAAACGGAATCATCACTGCATTGTCTTCTTCATTCTCACCAAAGAAGCCCGCCTTCCTCTTTTCCAACACGCCCACGACTTCAAAGTTATATCCGCCCATACGGACCTTCGTGCCGGCGATTTGGTTCTGTCCCGGAAACAGTGCGTCGGCTGCGTTGACCCCGATAACCATAACGTTGGCCCGCTGCTGGTCATCATTCTCAGTTATGAAGCGCCCCTCCTTCATCACGATGTTCGTTATGTCGTCGTAGTTTGCTGAAACGCCCTGCGTGTCTCCCCAACGATAGTTATGTCCCTGATAAGTGACATTGTCGTCAAAAGGCCCGCCGCCATAGCCGACGTTCGGCGCCTGGTAGCCCACTTCTTCCACCGCGCTCGCTTGAGACGCGATTGCCTCGGCGTCATCGACCGTTAATGGTTTTCGCAGTCGCTCTGAACGATCCTCCCCTGTGTGCGGTCCGGTGGACAGGTGAAAAGCGTAAATGTTGTTGGTGCCGTATTCCTCGATCATTGAGACGATGTTTTGCCGCAGACCGGTGAGGATCGAAGCGATAGTGATTGCGGTCATGACTCCGATCACGATCCCGAGGACCGTCAGGAAGCTGCGAAACTTGTGCGAGCGCACGCTGTCAAACGCCATCCGCAGCGTTTCTGTAAGCACACTTTTTGGAAGTCTCAGTTTCATCTCATCTAATCGCGATCAAGCAACAAAGGAATAATTCAAGAAACATAATCTCTAGGTCGGGAAGGGTGGCTTGCCCCCGCTCAGCTTGGGAGCCATTCAATCAGAGCGGGGACAAGCCACCCTTCCCGACCCAGAGACTCCCTGACTTGTGCCATTAACATTTTCTTCTCTGCTTTCTAAGTTGCTTGCGTCAGCGCCAGAATCGGATCAAGTCGCGCCGCTTTAAAGGCGGGGTAGACGCCGGCAATCATTCCGATCAAGGTAGACACGATCAGAGCCAGCAGAATGTAACCGAGCGTGATCGTCATGGTGATTGAGGCCAGCGTTGTGATCAAAGTAGTGACTCCCCATGACAAGAGCAGTCCCAGCACGCCACCGAGCGCGCAGAGAATCGCCGACTCAATTAGAAACTGCAGCAGGATATGCTTCCTCGTGGCGCCCACAGCTTTGCGCAGCCCAACTTCGAATGTCCGTTCGGTAACGCTCACCAGCATGATATTCATCACCACGATGCCACCCACGATCAACGTAATCAGCGTAATAGGAACGACAACTAAGGCAATACTTCCGGTAAACTGATCGATCTGATTGTTTAGCTCGTCCACGTTTACCAAACCGAAATCGTCCTCTTCGTTTCCATTCAACCTGTGCTTATTTCTCATGGCGACGCGCGCATCCTCAATCGAGTTTTGAAATGTTTCGCGGTTGCGTCCTTTGCCATGGATCTGCAAGCCGTTGCGTCCAAAGACTTGCAGGTGTGTGGTCACCGGGATGTAGACGTGTCGATCCTGAGAGTCTCCGAAAAAAGACCCGCGCGCTTCCTCAACCCCAACAACACGCATGGGAATCCCTCGGACCTTCAGGAATTTGCCGACCGCTTCTGTGTTCGGGAAAAACTTTTCCTTGATGTCGTAACCCAGGACCACCACGTAAGCTGAACGCGCAACCTCGTCAGCTGCGATGAAACGCCCGCCGGAGATCGTTTTGTCTTCGATGTCGACCATGTTTGCAGTGACGCCATAGACCTGGGCGCCGGGAAACTCAATGCCATCCTGTTTCAAATCAACTGAGCCCCTAACTCCAGCGCCCACTTCCAAGCAAGTTTTGCAGTGGTCGCGTACCCACTCAAAGTCGTCCCAGTTGAGTCGTTTGTTACGCCGGTTCATGCGTTCAAACTCATCGTCAGTTAGGCGGCCGGTGGAGGCAATGCGCGCGATCATGAAGTGGTTGCTGCCGAGTATTTTCCCCACCTTGTCAACGACGTAGGTATTCAAGCCGCTAATTGAGGCGCCCACCGTCACCACTGACGCGACTCCAATGATGATGCCGATCAGCGTAAGGAACGCGCGCAGCTTATGCGCGAAGATAGACTGCAGCGCGATCCTCAGGGCGTCGGAATAAAAAGAAAAGAAGGCTTTCATTTGAATTGCTAACCGCGACGATTCGTGGGCAACAGGCTGTACGACGATTTACGGGGCAAAGTTTGATCCGGATTTTCGGACGCGCGAAACCGACGCTGGATCCCTTATCAGGATCAACGCCGGCCGCGAAGTTTTATTAACAGCTAAGTGAGTTCAGCCGTCGCTTCTTCTGCCGGCGCAAGCGAAAACTTGTTAGCCCAGCGAATACGTCCGGTCACCTGCATGGCCACGAACAGCGTGGCCACCGAGCCGATGGTGATGGCCAGACCGGTGAAGCCCTTCAGGAAAAACGCATAGGAAAACATGATGAGGTAAACAAACTGGGCGATGGCGGCTTCGCGGCTGGCAAAGTGCAGGCCGACCACCAGCCGCAAGTAACTAACAACCAGAAAGATGGAAACCGCGGCGGATATCGCGAACGCCGCATGGATGGATACATGATCGACGAGATAGGCGAGCAATAAATGAAAGGAGAAGAACGCCGCCGCGAGAAAGAAGTAGTTCATCGGGTGAAGCTCAATGCCCCGCATGGTGGTGATGATTAGCATGATAAAGAAGAAAAAGAAGAGAGAAACCGGCGCGAAGAAACTGATCTTGCCCGCTAATGGTCCGGGCTGAAGCTTTTCCGGCATCACCATCGCGATCTGATAACCGGAAACCAAATTCTTGTATGACCAGACCAGATCCCAGCCGCGGCCACTTTCGTGTTTCTCGGAAGGCGACAACGTGTTATCCGGAAAGTCGATATCTTTGAAGTTGGTCTTCATCTTCAAGCCAAAGTCGCGCACCTGCGCAACATCGTTGCTGCCGAAGCTGTAGCGCCATTCGTTCAGGCCTTGTGAAAGATAACCAACCGCGAGCCGCGCGGTTGCGCCGGCCCCGACTTTGAAAGAACCGCTCGCCGCATTTCCCTCGTTCTTGATTGTCACCGGGGTGCCGTCAACCGTGAAGATAAGATCGTCGTAAATTGCTTTTGCGGTGGGAAAATTTAGTTTGAAGAAAACGGATTCCTCTTTGTCGCTCGGATTGCGAAAGCCGTAGTTGCCGGCGAAATTAACTTTGTAAGTGCTGTACCACAACAACCCTTTTTGCCGGTGCTCGAGATCGAGTGCTACGTCGATCGCGCTGCTCTCCAACGGCAACGGCGTTGTCACCGCCTCGTCGATGGTCTTGACGATCCTTTTTCCGTTCTCAGTGCTCTCCTCCTTGCGCTGAACAATATGGGTGAACGACGCAGTTGGCGGCGCCTGGTCCTGTGGGGCGCCCCAGGTGGAAGTGACGCTGTTGTCCGAAGCGGCTGCGGAATCGTAAGTCCGAGAAAAAATCGTGCCGCCGAGAATCGCCCAGGCAATGGAGGTGCAGATAAAAATGAAAGCAATGGCAATAATTCGTTTAGTCACTTTGATACTCCTCTTAACTGTTTCGTCGACGCGATAAATTTCTTCAAGCATTCTGAGTTGACCTGCAAAAGCTGAACAATGTGGCCATCCACATCTCAGTGGAAGTGCAGCCCTGCCTAGATCTGAAATCTTGTTTGCTTGTGCAACAGACTGTTCTCGTGCCCAATCACGAAACGTGTTTGGGGCTCGCCTTCATGAATCAATAAGGTGGGACTTTGAATGTCTGCGGGCAAATCAAAAACGATTGTCGTTTGATAGTTCTCACCAGGCCGCAGCGGCGTGGTGAATGGCATGCCCGCCTGGTTTGACCCTTGCAGCAAGCGCTCGGCGTCAATGGAAGGAAAGAATTGCTTTCCATTGTCATCAACCACAACCAGCACCCGGGAGTTGGGATAAAGCAAGGCATTTCCGCGCGTCGAGCTGATTGTTTTTTCGTCGAAGCGGGTCTTAATCGTAATCACCCGAAACAATCCGGCCGCGGTCAGTTGATTAGGTGCAGTGCCTAATGTTTTTGTGGGCTGAGAATCCAGAACTGAGTAGGCGAGATGACAGTCGATCTCACAAAAATGCTTTTCCTCGCCACGCGCCAGCACTTTCTCCACGCTGGTCCAGGAAAAAAGCATCAGCAAAGAAAGATAAAGCGCCGCTACCACCACGATTGCCAACGCGCTGAATTTTGTTAACGAGAATCTTTTCGTAATGACGCAAAAAATGAGCAGAAGCAATAGACAGGCAATCAGAAATGCAGTGCCCAAAAAGAGCAGGGCCCCAATCGGCGCTACCAGGTTTACGTTGGTGTACATTTCAAATTCCTCAGAAAGCAAGGTTCCTAAAGTACTTTGCTGGACAAAGTAAAAAGCCAAAAAAAATCTCAGCGACTGCGCACTTGCTTGATCAGTGTCTCCATGTGGCTGACATAGTTTTCGAGCGCGCGTTTTCCGTTGGCCGTCAACTTGTATTCCGTTTTCGGCAGCCGTCCTTCAAACGACTTGGTGCAGGCAATGTAGCCGCCGTCTTCCAGCTTGCGCGCATGCACACTGAGGTTGCCGTCTGTGGTGTGCATCAGGTTCTTGAGATCGTTGAAGGTCAGCGACTCATTGGCGGCAAGCGCGCTGATGATGCCGAGACGCATGCGTTCGTGAATCAGGCGGTCGAGCGAATGCGCCGGATGGTTTGCTTTGGCTGCGTGCGGTTCGGCGGCAGCAAGTGCGCCGCTTGTTTCGCGTTTCTTGTGCGTTGAATGTTTTAAGGCCGCGTGTTTAGCCACCGTATCTCCTTGCGATAATCACTCCGAAAATAATATGCAAGCCGCCGAATCCGGCAGCCATGAACCAATCGGCAAAGACGGCCGGCGCAAATAATGTCGCCGCGCCCAGGGCCATAAAACCGACGCCCATGATCGGCACGACACTCACCGAAAACATTCCGCCGGTGATCACTCCGGTTCCATAAAGCAACAACCAGAGTCCCGGAATCGCGTTCGTCGATCCCGAGCGGTAAAGCACCAGGCTCAGAATCGCGCCTGCGAGTAGCGGCGGCGACAGACTGAACGCGACTTTACGACCGGGACCAGAAAGCAAAGGGGTCTTAGTCGCGCGCGCCTTGCGGTCCATGGACCAACCGGCAATGAGCAGAGCAACCACCGCGTCGGCAAGCCATATCGCGAGCCAGTTTTTAAAGCTCTTCTGCTGAGCGGCGATGAAACCTGTCGCTAACCCCGTAATACCAATGGCAACCAGACCCCAGCCGGATATGGCTGTGAATGCGGTCGCGCGCTCCATGGTTTCGCGAATGTACTGCAGGTTGTCCATCGCACGCGTGTGCAACGCGGGTGGCTCTTCTTGTTGTCGGGTGACTAGGTGGATTGAGCCCATAAGTGAAGAATACCGATGCTACCCTAATGCTGTCAAGTACTTTATGAGACAAAGAATTGACTACCTTTCTGGGAAAGTGGGCCTTTCGCTTGAAGGAATGCTGGAGCCATCTCGGCTTTGCCGCCCGATGTGCGGCGGTGGCTTTGCACCGCCGTGAGATCCTCGGATGTTTTTGGGGCTATGCCCCTACTTGGGTGTGCGAAATAAAGCTTTCGATTAGAACTCGAATCAGCCAAGCCCGAACCAGGGCAAAGCCCGGTATCTAAGCGCACCAAACGGCGGGGCAAAGCCGCCGCCGCACATCAGGCGGCATAGCCGTATCTATCGCTTAGAGCTTCGAGGCAAAGTCGAAGAGTGGACCCAAACAGATGCCGTAACTGGTTCCTGCTCGAGCGCAGCAATAGGCTCTCTACTGGTCGCCACCCTCGCTTTGTTAGATAATCTCCCGGACGATGAGCGTGCATCCCCTACCAGTTCAAACTGAAGAGCAGCGCGAGATTGTTTCTTACGATCCGGGCACAGGCGCGGAAATTGGTCGCGCGCCCTGGAGTTCAGCTGAAGACGTCAAAGCAGCAGTCGAGCGCTCGCGTCGTGCGCAACCGGCATGGGCCAAACTTTCTTTTCGCGAACGACGTCAAGTGATCCTGCGCGCCCGCGCCCTGCTGCTCCACGACGCAGACGAGATCGCCCAACTGATTTCGCGTGAGACGGGAAAACCGGTGGCGGAAGCGCTGGCGATGGAGATCGTGCCGACGCTTGATGCGATGCACTACTTCGCGCACGCCGGGGAAAACCTTTTGCGGCCACAAAAGATCGACATTGGCCAATATGGTTTGATGGGTCGATCGTCGCGCCTCGTCTTCAAGCCGCTTGGTGTCGTCGGAATCATCTCGCCATGGAATTTTCCGCTAGCCACGCCCGCCCAGGAAGTGGTGATGGCGCTGATGGCTGGAAATGCTGTCGTTTTGAAACCGAGTGAATTGACTCCATTGATCGCACTGAAGATTGGCGAGATTTTCACGCGCGCCGGTCTGGCTGCGGGGTTATTAGAAATTCTCACTGGCGATGGATCAACCGGCGCGGCACTCGTCGATGCGCGGGTCGATAAAATAATGTTCACCGGCAGCGTGTCCACGGGAAAGCGCGTGGCTGAAGCCGCCGCGAAATATCTAACGCCGGTGGTGCTTGAATTAGGCGGCAAAGATCCAATGATCGTTTTGGAAGACGCCGACATAAACAACGCTGCGCGCGGCGCGGTCTGGGGCGCGTTTGCAAATTCCGGACAAGCTTGCGCCTCGGTTGAGCGTTGTTACGTGCAGGAATCGATTGCGGACAGATTCATTGAACGTGTAGTTGCGGAAACAAAAGCCCTGAAACAAGGGCTGGGTTCGGATCCGGGCGTAGATGTTGGCGCGATGTCCAACGAGCGTCAGTTGCAGATCGTTTCTGATCACATAGACGATGCGAAAGCGCGCGGCGCACAAGTGTTAACCGGCGGCAGTCGCGCCACGAATCTTCGCGGATTGTTTTATGAGCCTACCGTTTTGACTAACGTTGATCACCGGATGTTGATAATGCGCGATGAAACGTTTGGCCCGGTGTTGCCGGTGATGAGTTTCAAGACCGAAGCGGAAGCGGTCGAACTGGCGAACGA
>JACCVY010000235.1 GCA_013697915.1 Blastocatellia bacterium
GCCACAACTTCTTTGCCCGTCCCTGATTTTCCCGTTATGAGCACTGGCCTCGTCATCTTCGCAATCTCACCTATTTCAATAGCCACGCGGATCATCACGCTGCTATTCGCAATCAGCCTAACTGCGCTTTCTTCCTCATCATCATCGATTGATCCATCGATCGCAGGACCAATCGCAGATCCATCATGAAACGCATCCGATAGCGTCGGGTACTTTCTCAACAAAGCCGCACGGATATCGCCGATCTGACAAGGCTTTGGAATATAGCCAAAAGCACCTCCGGCAATCGCAACATTCGCGTTGTCCGCAGATCCTTGCCCGGTGACGATGACGACGGCCAACCCAGGCTGCCGATCCATAACCTCTCTTGAAAATTCAACCCCATCGCCATCCGGCAAGCACCTATCCAAAAAAACCATGGAAAATTGTTCGCCATCCTCAAACATCTCCCGCGCCTGCGCCAAGCTCTCCGCCTCGACGACCCCAACCTTAAACCTGCGTAGGCATTTAGAGATCACACTTCGCACATCGGCCTCATCGTCGACCACCAAAACGGGCACACCCGCCGGATAATCCCCCGAACCGAGCCCACTATCTTTTACCGAAGCCGTACCCACAGCGGTAGTTGACATAGACATATCTCCAATACTCCAATAGCTCTCTACGATTTCTTCAAATCTCTAACGCCCAGCCCGCGCGGCACGCATCATCCGATAACGCTCAGCAATCCGCCGCACATAATTCTCTGTCTCATCATAGGGTGGAATGCCTCCGGTTCGTATTCCCCTGCGGTTAATCACTTTTCCGTCCCTCAAGACAATAGTCTTACCTTGCAAGTAGGCATCTACTGAACTTTCGCCGGCGTTATAGCCCGCGAGCGCCAGCGACACATTGCCGCCAAATTTATCCAACAACCAAACCAGGTAAGCCACCCCTCCCCGAACGGCTTCTTTTGCGTCGTGGGGATTCCGCACCCCAAATCTCGCTGCCGTCCCTGGCATCAGCTGCAATGGCCCCCGCGCATTCTTAGGCGATACCGCATTCAATCGTCCACCGGATTCCTGCGACACCAGAGCAAAAACCAAGTCTGGATCAATACCATACCGTGCCGCCTCCTTATAAACGGCCTCTTCCAACATTAGTTGATCAGGAGTCCTTTTATAACTGGTCAGCTTAACCCGCGGGTGACGACCGGCTCGAGGCCTTAAAGGCCCCTGTGTAAGTACCCCTAAAAACAGGACCATTGAAAAGTAGAGGTTTTCGGGCGAACATAACGCCAGGAGGCCTAAATGAGGAAGAGCAAATACAGCGAACATCAGATCATTGCCATCTTGAAAGCGGTTGAAGCAGGCAAGAAGGTAGCAGACGCCTGTCGCGAGCATGAGATCAGCGACGCGACCTACTACAAATGGAAAGCAAAGTACGGCGGGATGGAAGCTGCTGACATTCGCCGCTTGCGTGAGTTGGAAGAAGAGAACCGGCGCTTAAAACACATGTATGCCGAGCTGTCTTTGGATCACCGGATCTTGAAAGAGGTGCTCGAAAAAAAGCTTTAAAGCCGGTCAACAAGAGGAAGTTGATTGCCGGCATACGTGAGCAGTACCAACTCAGCGAGCGCCGGGCCTGCCGGCTGGTAATGCTGGGGCGCTCGGTCAATCGGTTCCAGCCGCAACCGAATCGTGATGGCGAAGTCATCAAGCTGCTGTTGGAGCTGGCGCATGGGCGACCGGAGCAGGGCTTTCCGATGTTGTTCAAACGCCTGCGACGACTCGGTTACGGTTGGAACCATAAACGCGTCTATCGCGTGTATTGCGCCCTGAAACTGAACAAACGACGGAAAGGCAAACGGCGGCTGCCAAACAGAAGTCCGGCGCCGCTGCAAGCGAGTCAAACGATGAATGAGTGTTGGTCAGCGGACTTTATGAGCGATGCGTTGTGGGGCGATCGACGCTTTCGCACTTTCAACGTCGTAGACGATTTCAATCGCGAGTTGCTGGCCATTGAAGTTGATTTCAACTTACCGGCAGCTCGAGTGGTGCGCACGCTTGACCGGATAGCCGCTACGCGCGGCTATCCCCTCAAGCTGAGATTGGATAATGGACCAGAGTTCATTTCGGTGACGCTGGCCGGCTGGGCCGAGCAGCATGGCGTGACGC
>JACCVY010000237.1 GCA_013697915.1 Blastocatellia bacterium
GCACATGTAATTCATTTATCTCGCGCTGGCCGGTCGAGTGCTGGATCTTCCACATCCACTGCTTGCCGACGACGTAAATTTCGTTGGCATTCTTTGGCGGGCGCGAATTCTCGAAATAGATTTGCGCGCCCCAGGCAAACATGCTCATCGCGATGATGAACGGAATAACCGACCACAGCGTCTCGAGTTTATGTGAACCCGCAATCGGCTGCGGAATTTCAAACGGACTACGACGGCGATACTTAATAACGAAAAAGATAATGGTGCCCGAAATAAGCACCGTAAAAAACAGGGTCACGCCGCAAAGATAGAAGTAGAGCGCATCCACCTTGCTGGAAACAGTGGAAGCGCTTTCCGGAATAAATGGAATCCAGGAAGTCTGCATGATTCTTCTTCGTTTAGTGCCTGTAGTTCAGAGTCCCACCTTCAGGTTGTCGTCCCCCAGCCACGCAAGCTAAAGCTTGTACTCTAAACTTCTTGAATCTCTCCCAGCTAAACTCCAGCTTGCCGGGCGCGCCACGCCACCTGCGCGCGGCTGCGACGGCGCAATGCCAACAACATTACGGCCAGGGCAATCAACGTGATGACACCGCCGACTCGCATCATATTCATCACCGCCGCACCATATTTTCCGGTGGCCGGATCGTAGTGATAACAATAGAGCAGCAACTGGTCCACCGGCGATCCGATCTTGTTTTCGGCGGCCTCGATCAATCCCAGACGCAGGTCGCGGGGCGCATATTCAATTCCGTAAAAGTAGCGCGCAATTTTTCCCTGTGGTGTGGCCACGTAGATCGCGCTGGCATGCGCAAACTGGTTCGTCGCATCGTCCCAGTGATAACGAAAACCAACGGCGCTGGTAATCCGAGCGATGCTAGCTTCGTCCGCGGTCAGAAAATGCCAGCCGGCGGCAGCAGACGGGCGTTTGTCTTCGGGCAAATAGTCAACATAAGTCTTCTTCTTGGCGGCAGCGAGCTCCGGCGTTTCGCGCGGATCGAAACTGACGGTTACGACTTCAAATTCTTTCCCCGGCGCAAACGACATCACGCGGAAAGCCGTGACCATGCCATTGAGCATTTGATTGCAAAGCATCGGGCACTGGTAATAAACCAACGAAAGCACTACCGGCTTTTTGCCAAAATAATCGCCGAGTTTCACGCTTTCGCCGTTCTCATTTTGCAAAACCAGATCGAGTGGCAGTTGTTCATTCAATTTCTGATCGATGCCCACTCCAGTTAACGCCTTCGGCAAACCAACGGGCGCGCGCGGCTGGTAAGGCCGCGAACTGTAGAGCGGCGAATTCCCTTGCGTCTGGCTGAACTGAGCCGAGACAGTCGGCAGGAGCAGGAGGCAGTAGCAGGAAGCAGCAAGCACCAAGAACGCCGCTTTATGAAAGCCGCTCTTCCTGCCGTCTGCCGTCTGCCGTCTGCCGTCTGCTTTCACTGTCTTCTCTTCTCCGTCATGCGACCTGAGCTCGCTGCTGTCGGCATATCGATGCCGTAGTCTTCCGCGGGGCCACCCTGGTTTGTTTCCGCTTGAGGTCGCGAGGGCAGGCCTTTGCCCTCAAGCACTTTCTGCATCGCTTGATCAATCGGCAAGCCGACGATCTTGCCCGAATGATCGCGGCCACCTTCTTTCAATGTTTGTTCCCACTGCTCAAGCAGCACGCGATATTCAGCCTGTGGCTCACGGTTTTCGAGCGGCACCCATTGCCCATTCTCGAGTTTCACACCAAACCCCGGCGCGGACTGCAGCTTCGGATCGGGCGGTCGTCGCTCCTGTTCAGTCATCGCCATTGGGCCGGGAGATGGTTCTTTTCCTTCTTCCTGCGCGTTCAGAAACCTGAACATGCCCCATATCAAAATGTGAACCACGACAGCAAAAATGGTCAGGCCGACAACAAACTTCAGTATGCCGCCGACGCTGACGTCGCTCGCTTCATGCGTGACGTCAACGTTCTTGATATGCGACACGTCCGGGGTTTCCGTGACGTGTCCATGACCGTTTCCCTGGTGCTCGTTTCTAGTCATACAACTGAGTGTGCCGAATGCGAGTGCGCCTGTTGCAGCACGGTTTCAAACTGCGGATCGTTAATTGGAATTAGCGCCCGCTTGCTCAACTGCCGGCCAAAAACTGCCAGCCAAAGACCGCCCATCGCCAGCGGCGCGACGATGTCCATCCAACTCACGTGAAAATGGTCGCCCGTAAAGTTTGGCGTAATCATCCACAACAGATCTAACAAACGCATCACAAGAATTAATCCCGCTACCAGCACCAGCTTGTGCGGGTTGCGCTTCAGCGAGCGGGACAGCAGGAACAAGAATGGAAACGCAAAGTGGAGTACCACAACCGCCAACGCGATTACGCCCCACGCGCCTTTGGTCCGCGGCAAGTACCAGCGGATCTCTTCCGGCAAGTTTCCCGACCAGATAATCAGGAATTGCGAAAACGCGAAATAGGACCAAAGCATTACCAGCGCCAGCAGTAGTTTTCCCAAATCTTGAAAGTGCAGCGGCGCCACCACGGTCTTCAGCGGCTCATATTTTGTCAGCATGGCCAGCGCCGCAATTACAAAGGCGAGCGCGCTCAGCGACCATGACGCCACGAAAATGAACCCGTAGATCGTCGAAGACCACTCCGGATCGAGCGACATGAACCAGTCAATCGAAGCAAACGTCACCGTAAAAACAAACAATATGAAGCCCGGGCCACTGAGCACGCGCATGTTTTTCGTAAACCTTCGCTCGCCGGTCTGATCTTGTAATTTCGACCAGCGATTCAGAAAGAAGGCCAACGTCAACCAGACCGCGAAATAGATTGCGGCGCGCACCACAAAAAATTGCAGGTTCAAATACAGTCGCACCTTTTCAACAAGCGCAGGATTTTTGGCAATCTCTTCTGCATGCGTCCATGGGTAGAGCCAGTGCGCGCCGGCGATTATCGGCAGGAACAAGAGCAGCATCAGCGGCAGCGTTCGCGTGGCTGCCTCGAGCAGTCGTCGAATTACTAATCCCCAACCGCCACCAGTCAGATGTTGCAGCATCAAGAGCGCCAGCGAGCCGACTGAAATACCCGTCCAAAAACTGAAGGCAAACAAATAGGAACGGAAAAACTGACCCCGATTCGAGAGAAACCCAAAAACCAAAATCCCAAAAAGAAGGCCTCCAATCGGCAGCGCGCGCTGCTGCAAACGCTTTAACTCGGGAGGCGCATTGTAGGAAACGTGCATCATTGATGCTGCCCTCCGCTTTGTGTTGCCGGCGTCGCGCTCGCTGCAGCCGCGGCTGGTTGCGCCTGAGGCTGTTGGCTTTGCTGACTCAATTGCAGCGCGCGAATGTAAGCGATGATGGCCCAGCGATCCTGCGCCGGAATCTGCGGCGCGTATGCGGGCATCGCGCCCCAGCCATTGGTGATCGCATCAAAGAAATGGCCCACCGGCGCTTGCCGCAGGCGATCGTCATTAAAGGAAGCCGCGCGCCGAAAACCGCGGCGCACGATCATGCCGTCACCGTTTCCGGTTGGGCCGTGACAAACCGTGCAGAAAATTTCGTAGCGCTCTTTCCCTCGCTCAACAACTTCCTTCGTCACCGGCAAAGGAAATACCTCGACGTCATCAGGATAAGCAGCCGCGCCGCTAACATTCGAGGCGTTGTTCGCGCTAGCCACACCAGGCTGAGGTCCAGCCGGTGGTTGGGGATTGTTTGCTGGTAAACTTGCCCTGCCGGCCTTCTTGCCGGTGAAAAATTCTGTGTCCGTTTTCAGGAAGCCCCGCGGCACAGTTCCTTCAACCAACTGCCGCGATGAAAGTCTGTCCTTAAAGAACACTGTCGAACGATACGGCTTCATCTTTGGCTGGTCCTGCATGTCGCGCCTACACGCCGCGGCGGCGAGTAGGCAGTAGGCACAAAGCAGCAGGCAGAAAAAAGCGCGCAGTGGGCGGTGGGCCGCGGGCAGCAACGCGCGCGGGCCAGTGCTCGCTGCCTTCTGCTTTCTGCCTTCTGCCTTCTGTCGTTCAAATTTCCACATCGCTAACATTTCTCGCGCCAACTGTGTTCAGGAACTGCGTAGTTTCATCGTGATTAAAACGTGGATCGTTCGCCTCGATCACCAGGAAGAACCGGTCGCGCGTAGCCAGCGCGAAATTCGGCGCATTGAATACCGGATGATAGGGCTGCGGCAGCTTGTTCAGCACCAGCATGCCGAGCACAGCCGCAAACGCGGCCACCAGCACCGTGCACTCGAACGTAATCGGAATAAAAGCCGGCCAACTGTTGTACGGCTTGCCGCCAACGTTCAACGGGTAAGCAATAACCTCCATCCAGTACTGCATGAAAAATCCGCCGAGCCCGCCAATTATCCCGCCAATTAAAACGATCAAGGGCAAACTCGTACGGGTAAAACCTATAGCTTCCGAAAGCTCTTCAATCGGATAGGGAGAATAACCGTTGATACGTCGATAGCCGGCTTCATAAGTGCGGCGCGCAGCGGCAACCAGGTCGGACGGATTATTGAATTCACCCATGATGCCGTAGAGCGTCGGAGCAACGCGACGCCGGCGCGACACCGACAAGTGCAGGTCGTCCGCCTCGTGCGGCTCAGTCTCACTAAAGCTTTCGCGTTTCTCGTCCGACATGAATCAGTCTCAAAACAAAACTTGACTAAAAAAGCCCTAACTTAAACTGAAAAAACTCAATGCAGCAGTCTCTCAGGTCAGGAAGGCTGGTTTACCCCCGCCGATTGAATGGCATTCAAACCGGGCAGGGGCAAGCCACCCTTCCCAACCATGAGACTTTGTTTCTTGAATCATCTCTGTGTCTCTGTGCCCCTGTATCTCTGTGCCTCTGTGGCCAATCTGACTACTTACTCTTCCACTTCTGCTTCCGGCAAGATGGTGCGCATCTCAAAAATTGAAATCATCGGCAGGAAGCGTATGAACAAAAACAGCAACGTAAAGAAGAACCCAATCGTGCCGATGAACATGGTCCAATCCCAGGTCGAAGGCTGATACATGCCCCACGAAGACGGCAGAAAGTCGCGATGCAAACTGGTCACTACAATCACAAAGCGCTCCAGCCACATTCCGATGCTGACCACGAGCGAGATCAACCAAAGTATCAGCAGGTTTGAGCGCAGCCGTTTGATCCAAAGAAACTGCGGCGTGATGATGTTGCAAAGAATCAGCGCCCAGTAGTAACCAGAATATGGACCATGCATGCGATTCCAGATCATGAAGCGTTCGTAATGATTGCCGCTGTACCAACCGAAAAATGCTTCCATCACATAGCCATAGCCGACGATTAAGCCCGTAGCCAGCATCACCTTTGCCATGTTGTGCATGTGGCGCATGGTGATAAAGTTCTCAAGTCCGTAGAGCTTACGCAACGGAATCGTCAGCAACAGCACCATCGCAAAGCCCGCATAGATCGCGCCTGCTACGAAGTAAGGCGGAAAGATCGTCGCGTGCCAACCGGGAATGATGCCCACCGCAAAATCAAAACTGACGATCGTATGCACTGAAAGCACCAGCGGCGTCGCCAGGCCGGCGAGTAACAAATATGCCATCTCATAGCGATGCCAGTGACGCGCGGAACCGCGCCAACCCATCGCCAGCAGGCCGTACAAAAGCTGAAAAGGTTTGCTGCGCGCGCGATCGCGCAACGTTGCAAAGTCGGGAATCAAACCGACGAACCAAAACATCGCCGACACAGTCGCGTAAGTCGAAACCGCAAACACGTCCCACATCAGCGGGCTGCGAAACTGCGGCCAGATGCCCATCGTGTTGGGATAGGGAAACAGCCAATAGGCGAGCCACGGCCGGCCCAGGTGCATGATTGGATACATGCCGGCCTGCGCGACGGCGAACAAGGTCATCGCTTCAGCAAAGCGATTGATCGAGGTGCGCCACTTTTGCCGCAACAGCAAAAGGATTGCGGAGATTAAAGTGCCGGCGTGGCCGATGCCGATCCACCAGACAAAGTTGAGGATGTCCATTCCCCAGGCAACCGGAACGTTGACGCCCCACAACCCAATGCCCTCGAAGAGGAGCTTGGTAATCGTCAGCAGCAAAAGCTGAAACAAGATGAACGAAATGGCAAAACCCAGGAACCACCAGAGGGGTGTCTTGCGCTTCAAAACGATCGAGCTGATTTTGTCGGTGACCGAGGCAAAGGTTAGCCCGGGCGCGACAACCGGCACGGTCGAATGATGAATCGGTCCTAAGTTTTGTGGTTCGTCTGCCATTATTCAACTAGTTCAGAGTCCAACCTTTAGGTTGCTTTCTTTCTGAAGCGGCAAGCTAAAGCTTGTACTCTGAACTTCTTGTCCGCTGCTAAAGACTTTTATGAATCACTCAAGCTGAAACACCTCAGGGTCCGGAAGGGTGGTTTACCCCCGCTGGTGGAATGCCATTCAATCCGGGCGGGGGCAAGCCACCCTTCCCAACCATGAGATTCTCTTTCTTTAGTCATTCTCTATTGTCTTTGTGCTTCTCTGACTAACTCTTAATCTCCGGGTTCGGATTGCGCAGCGCCGACAAATAAGTGGTGCGCGGTTTTGTATTCAGCTCGCCCAATAGCGAATAATTGCGCTGCTCAGCTTTCAGTTTCGAAACCTTGCTGTTCGGATCGTTAATATCACCAAATACAATTGCCTCGGTCGGGCACACTGCCTGACAGGCCGTCACGATCTCACCGTCGCGCACTTTTCTTCCCTCAATTTCGCTCGTGATCTTTGCGCTCTGAATCCGCTGCACGCAGTAAGTGCATTTCTCCATCACGCCGCGGCTGCGCACCGAGACATCCGGGTTGCGCATCAACTGATAAGTCGGCGTCTCCCAATCCTGATAAAGGAAAAAGTTGAAGCGGCGCACCTTGTACGGACAGTTGTTCGAACAGTATTTCGTGCCGACGCAGCGGTTATAGACCATGTCGTTAAGGCCTTCGGCGCTGTGCACTGTTGCATGGACCGGGCAGACGGGCTCGCAAGGTGCGTTCTCGCAATGCATACAAGGCACGGGCATGAAGTGAGTGCCTTCAGGATTACTGGCGTCGTCGCCCTCGAAATACGTGTCGAGGCGAATCCAGTGCATCTCGCGGCTTCGCACCACCTGCTCCTTACCGACAACCGGAATGTTATTTTCCGACTGGCAGGCGATGGTGCAGCCATTGCAGCCAATGCAGTTGTTCAAATCGATCGCCATGCCCCAGGCGTAGTTCAAACCATTGCCCTGATTTTGATAGTCGTAAAGCTTGGGATCGTAAAGCGTGTCGTCTTTCGCCGGCTCTTCCGACTCGTGCTCGTTATGTTCACCGCGGAGATACTGTTCCAGAGTTTGCTGGCGAAAGATGTCGCGCGGCTCTTTGCTGAAATTCGGGTCCTCCAGGTTGAAGTGTTGTTGAGTTAGAGCAAGCAGATATGTCGCCGGCCCTTTCTCGACTTGCGCGCCCGCGCCTGACCACGGCGCAGCGGCAGTGCGAATCTCATAAGCATTAAAGCCGTGATCGTTGCCGACGCGCCCGGCACGCTTGCGCCCATAACCAAGATGAAGGGTGATGACGCCATCCGGTTGGCCCGGCATGATGTAGGCTGGCACCGCGTTGCTGATGGTGCGACCCTGATAAGAAATTTTCACCGTATCAACGTAAGCTTCGCGGCCCTTCTTGCCATTGGTTTTTTCCAGACCCAGTTGCTTAGCGGTGTTTGGACTCACCAGCGCGGCGTTGTCCCACGTTAGTTTCGTCAGCGGCTTGGGAAGTTCCTGCAACCAGCCGTTATTCGCGAAGCGGCCGTCGTAGATTGTTGGATCGGTGCGAAAGACGAGCTCAAATTGGGTGTTGGTGTTGGCCGCTGGGATCGCGGGCGTCCCGGCCGCATCCGCCTGCGCTATATTTCCTGCGTTCACAGAAACTGTTTTAGTTGGCAGCGAGGTGTTTGGAATAAAGCCATCATGAACACACCTGCGCCACCACGATTCGAAATCGGCTGACGGCGATGGACCAGCGACAGCTGGAGTTGAAGCACTCGTCGCGTTCGCGGCCGGTGTCGCGCTTGGACTCGGCGTTCTGCTTGCCGCGGAAGCTGAGCGTGGCATCTGCTCGCTACCCTGACCAGTTGGCGTTCCGCTTTCTGCCTTCTGCCTACTGCCTACTGCCTTCTGCCCTTCGCCCTGCCAGTACTCCCGAATGATGTCATACGGCTTTTGGTCATACTTCGCGGTAAACACAGCCAACAACTCGTGCGCGCTCTTATTTTGATAAAGCGGCTCAATCAACGGCTGCACGATTGTGACCGTGCCATCGTAGGCACGCGTGTCGCTCCATGCTTCCAGGTAGTGCGTTTCCGGAATATTCCAATGACAAAGCTCGGAAGTCTCATCGCGATACTGGCTCAGGTGCACACGCAGTTTCGTTTTGAACATGCGGTCCTGGTTGAGCTTCAAATCCGCGGGCGTGTTGTAGACCGGATTGCCGCCAACGACAACTAACAAGTCAACTCGACTGGCATCGATATCATTAATCAGTTCCTGCAATGATTGACGTTGGTCGACCGGATTGGCTTCTAAAGATTCGGTGTAAAAAACCGTCTTGCCGACATTGCCCAGTGCGTCATTCATTGCATGGACCAGCGCATGCACCGCGGGCGGCGCTTCGTTGCCGGCAATTACAATACTCGCCCCGCGGTGCTGTTGCAGATCACGCGCGATGGTCTGGAGGTCGGGCCAATATAGCGATTTGGAATGATCCTCGCCGGTACCTGCTTCCAGTCGGGTTTCGACGGTGACCGTCTGATTACCGCTGGGTGAATTGCCCTGACCCCCGACGACACCCGCAAAAGCCCTTGCGTAGTTTTCAAGGTGGCTCGGCTTCACTGACCAACGATGATCAGCCTTCGCGCCAGTGGTCGTCGGCGTAGTCTCAATAACGTAAAGCCGGTTGATTTCTTTCTGACCCTCGCTGACGCGTCGCCGCGCCGCAAAGTCACGCGCGTAACGAAGCGTGCCCGGCATCGCAGCCAGAAAATCGGCGTCGAGCGAAAGAATGCGATCAGCTTTGCTGAAGTCGCAGATCGTGTTAACGGGCTGGCCGAAAGCCATCACAGCGCCGGCGCGCGCGTTGTCATTGTTCGCCGGTTCGTACTGATGCCACTTCGCTTGTGAGAACTCTGTCAGAATTCCTTTTAACTGCGCGGCGAGGCTGGGCGACGTTACGGTTTCAGTGAGAAAACGAATGCCCGCGCCCTGCTTCGGACGTTGTTCATCGAGCGCAGTGCGAATCTCGCCGACAAAGGTGGACCAGGTGCGCGCTTCGTCGCGGTAGAGTGGCGTCTGCGCGCGGTCAGGATCGTAAAGACTCAGGATTGATGCCTGCGAAAAGATGTCGGTGGCGCTTGAACCGCGATCATGCGGGTCGCTGGTGCGGCTGTTTGGATGATCCGGATTTCCCTCGACTTTGGTGGGACGGCCTTCATTACTGCGCGCGAGCAATGGCGTGGCAATTCCGCCGAGCGACGAAGCGGTCGCGAAAAACAACGCTTTGCCGGGCACCTCTTCTTCCGGCTGCTTGACGTAAGGAACAATTTTTTCGGGCGGCTGAAACGCGCAGCCGCTGAGACCGGCAAGCGCAAGCGAGGCGCCCATTAACTTCAAAAACGTGCGGCGTTCAAACGGATCGTTCCATTCTTCTGCTGCCTGCGGGAACTCGCGGGCCACAAGTTCGCGAAACTCAGGCTCGTCTGCCAACTCCTCAAGCGAACGCCAGTACTTTTTGGATTTCTCGGCGCCGGTAGCTAAAGGTTGAATTGAGTACAGCCCACCCGCTGCCGGTTTCGGCGCGGATCCATCCTGATAGTCCAGAATGTACTGGCGCATCAACTTGAAATTTATGTGTCGATCTTCAGACATTTAGTTCTGCGGCTCTGCCCCCTTCCGTGCGGAAAGGCTTTGCCTTTCCGATAGCTCTCCCAAAATATCGGGCGAGGCTACGCCTCGCCGTTGCGGGCGAGACGCCCGCGTCCCAGGTTCACCGGTGACACGTCGAACAACTCGTCAGCACATTCGGCGGTTGAATGTGATACTTCGTCACCAACGATCGGCCTTCGGCGATCTCTTCCTTAGACTTATTGTCCTGACGCCATTGCATATCGAAAACTTTTTCCTTCGGGCGCACAAAATTTTCGGGATTGCGGTGACAACCCAGACACCACTCCATTTGCAGCGTTGATGCCTGATAAGCAATCGGCATTTGATCGACTTGTCCATGACAGGTCGAACAGCCGACACCCTTGTTCACATGAATGCTGTGATTGAAATATGCAAAGTCCGGCAGGTCGTGCACTCTAATCCATTCGATCGGCTTGCCCGTGCGAAAGCTCTCGCGAACCGGCTCGAGATAAGGGCTGTCGGCCCAAATCTGTTTGTGACAGTTCATGCAAGTTGTGGTTGCCGGCAGACCCGCGGACGCAGCCGTTTCGACTGAAGTGTGGCAGTAACGACAGTCGATGCCATCGTCGCCGACGTGATGCTTGTGACTAAACTGCACCGGCTGCTGGCGCTCAACCCACTGGCCCGTATTCCAGGACGAGCGATTCAGCTCAGCAGTTACCCACAACAGCGCGACGAGAATAAAAACGGCGCCATAAATAGTCAGCTTCGCCAGCGCGTTAGTGCTGTGATGAAAAATCTGCGGCATCGCGAAATTTTGTCAGTACTTCATTACTGCTTACAAATCGGCGTGCAGCTAGGACTACAGCAAAGCATAAGCTGCGACGTTTTGCAGATCAGTGCGCACCTACACCTGAAGACACGCTGGTCCGCAAAAGATCTGGTCTAAACTATCGTTCCTGCAAAGTTGTCACGTACTTTAGCAGATGGTGAAAATATTTCAACTTCAGTCTCGAATGGAAAAAGATCAACTGGTTGACGAAGGTGTGGTAGATTTTCCAGCCGTCCCTTGCCACTGGTTAATCTTGGAAGAATTCCTTATCGCGGAGGCACGCGGTTGTTCATCGGTCACTACGCAGTTGCTTTGGCATCGAAGCGTTTTGCGCCTCGTACTTCACTGGGCGCGCTAATCGCTGCCGCGTCGCTGCTTGATCTGTTGTGGCCCATCTTCATTTTGCTGGGTTGGGAACAGGTGCGGATCCAACCCGGCAATACCGCTTTTACTCCACTCGATTTCGTTTCCTACCCAATCTCGCACAGCCTGGTGGCGGCGATCGGATGGGCCACGCTCTTCGCGCTTCTTTATTACCTGCTCGTTCGTTACGGCAGAGGCGCGATTCTTATCTGGGTGGGCGTAGTGAGTCACTGGGTGCTTGACTGGATCAGCCATCGGCCGGATATGCCGCTTTATCCGGGTGGCCTGCGTCTGGGGTTGGGCTTATGGAACTCAATTATCGCGACGGTGATTGTCGAGGGATTGATGTATGCGATTGGGGTCTGGATTTACTTGCGGGTCACGCGGCCCAAGGATGGAGTTGGTAAGTGGGGTTTGCTGTCCTTCGTGATTGCAGTGGGCGCGTTGTACGTTGCGAACATTTTCAGTCCCCCGCCGCCGAGCGTGCGCATGCTTGGGATTGGAGCGCTGGTGTTGAGTTCGTTTTTGGTTTTGTGGGCCTGGTGGGCTGATCGGCACCGGGAGGCGCGATAAAGTTTCAAGTTTAAAGTTTCAGGTTTCAAATCACTAAGCTTGAAACCTGGAACTTGAAACTTGAAACTTACGTCACCGCCGCATCGCGCGCGAGCATCGCCACGCCGATGGTGGCTGCATCTTCACCCAGCGCCGCCACAACAATCTGCGTGGCTTCAAAACAAGGCTGGAAAGCGCGCCGTTTTGCTTCCTGAATAATGGGATTGAGAATCAGATCGCCGGCCTGCATCACTCCGCCACCCAGCACAATGCGTTCAATATTCAGCAGATTGATAACGCTGGCGACTCCGGTGCCGATATATTTTCCAGTGCGTTCGATCATCATCAACGAAAAGTCATCGCCCTCTTTAGCCTCGCGCGCCATGTCGCTCGCGGTGAAATTTTTATTCATAGCCAATTTGGAAAGCGAGGAAGTCGAATCGCGATTCAAACGCTCGTTGGCGCGGCGCACGATGTTCGGTGCGGAAGCAACCGTCTCCAGGCAGCCCGTGTTGCCGCAGATGCATTCATCGCCATCCGCATCGATAGTGATGTGCCCTACTTCGCCGGCCAAACCAGATGCGCCAATCCAAAGTTTTCCGTCCAGAATTATCGCGCCGCCGATCCCATCGCCGATTGTTATGTAGAAAAGGTCTTTGCTGCCACGGCCGGCGCCGATCTTATACTCGCCATAAGCCGCAGCGTTGGCATCGTTTTCAAGCTCCACTCGCAGCCCGGTGACCTTCATTGCTTCCTCGTGGAGATTTTCGCGGATCGGCCCGGGCAGGTAATTCGATGCTATCACTCGATCTGTCTGCCGATTGACCAAACCGGGGATAGCAATACCAACGGCGCCGATATTATTCGCGCCTTGCTGTAAGCCTTTGACAACTCGGGCTACCTGGGCAATCAGGTTCTCTGCTTCCAGTGGCTCCTCGCTTCGTTCGCGAATGACGCCGTCATTGTCTACGGTTACCGCGCGCAGTTTCGCGCCGCAAAGCTCGATCCCGATAAAATTCATGTCTGATTTAGGGGACGTGGTCATGTGCAAACTTCCTGAGGTCCAATTAGCGAGACGGAACGAGCGAAGCATAATCGAGGGTATCGGGGGTGTCAAACGAGTGATTCTGCGTGTTAAAATCAAACTTCAATTTGGTCTTTGGCTTTGGGTCTTGGGTCTTTGAGGAACACTTCGCGGTAGATCAAGGACCCAGGACCTAAGCCCAAAGCCCTATTATGAACATCCGCTCAATACTTCTGCCGACGGATTTCAGTGAATGCGGAAACTATGCGCTGTCTTATGCCGCATCGCTGGCCCGCACGTTTGGCGCTTCGATTCTCTGCGTGCATGTAATTGAGCCGATGGTGCCGACGGTCGGTTATTCCGGCATGACTGAACCGCTGCCGATCGCCGATATTGCAGATCAGCTCGAAGATTCGGCAGAACGTGAACTGCCGAAATTTGCGGAACGTGAAGAATGTGCGGGACTGGATGTGGAAGAATTGATTGTGCACGGCGAAGCAGCTTCTGAGATAGTGCGCGTCGCAAAAGAAAGATCTGTTGACTTAATAGTCGTTTCATCACATGGACGCACGGGCCTGGGACGAATACTTTTTGGCTCAACTGCCGAAGCAATAGTTCGTCATGCGCCGTGTCCCGTACTGGTTGTGAAGCCGTCTCAGGAAAAAGTCAACGAATGAGTCAGTGGGCTGAAAATTAATCCAGGAAACGTCCAAGCAGTTTAGAGTACAAGCTTCAGCTTGCGTTCGTGGCAGCAAAGCAACCTCAAGGTTGTACTCTGAACTGCTTGAGTGGCATTTCGACCTTTACGATTAACTGCTGACCACTGACAACTGTTCAAATGCATCTCGATTTTCTTACCGACCTCATCGGTCGTTATGGTCTCTATGCCGTCTTCCTTCTGGTGATGATCGAGGGAGACCTCACGCTGTTGCTTGCCGGCGTTTTGGCCCACAGTTACTTTTTCGGCGATCATAGTTTTGCGTGGGTGTTGCTTGCCGGCACACTCGGTGGAGCGGTTAGCGACAACATTGCCTATCTGACCGGTCGCGAGTTTCGCAAAGGCGTTCGCGACATTCGTTTCTACCGGGCGGCGAAACCGCGCATGGAAAAATTGACGAGCAACTTTGGGCCTCTGTCAATTTTTCTCTCCAAATATATTTACGGATTGCGTTGGGCGTCGTGCATATTTCATGGCGTCGGCCGCATGCCCTACTTGCGGTTTGTGCTACTGTCGCTGTGCAGTTGCTTTGCCTGGGTTTTGATTCTTAGCGGCGCTGGCTATTTTTTTAGTGGCGCAGTAATCGGGGTCATCGGTGATTTTCAACGCCTCGGTAAAGTGTTGCTGGTCATCGTAGTGGTGGGCATCGCCGGATTTTATCTGGCTGAGCGGTTTTGGTTATCGCCGAAAGTTGAAGAAGCGGATCCCGAACGGCTGCAGGAACTGGAACAAGCAGCGCAGGAAAAACTGCAAGGCCTGAAGCAGGAATTTCAGGAGCACATTCCCTTTAAGCAGTCGCGGCAGGCTGAAGAAAAAAAGCGGGTGGCGGCAAAGAACAGTAAGAGTGAACCGAAGTAATTGCGGCTGAGGAAAGATTTAAGATTTTCCATTTACCATTTCCCATTTACCATTGGCGGATTCCATTGGAACCCAAATTCATTAGAGGTCGCTTGTTTTCTCAACTCGCTTGCGACTAACTGAGCCGCTCGCGAGGGTTGCAATGGCAAATGAGAAATGGAAAATGGTAAATCGGTAGTCTTAACAACCTCTTTAAGGACAACTAAGATAAAACGTGCTAATTGAGTCATCCGCCCCAACTCGTGTTGATCTTGCCGGCGGCACCATCGACATCTGGCCCTTGTATCTCTTCCATCCCGGCGCCGCCACGGTCAACTTCGCCACTTCCCTGCGCGCTCATTGCTCGATAAAGACTCGCGATGACGGTCGCATCGTGCTGGAATCGCGCGACCGAAAAGTGGCGTTTGAAACTGAGCTGGCCGCAATCGAAGACCTGGCGCGCGAGGAACGATTGGAATTGATTTCCAAGCTGGTCCATTTCTTCAAGCCCACCACGGGATTTCATCTCGTCGCCAACAGCGAGGCGCCTGCCGGTGCTGGTCTGGCGGGCTCGTCCGCGCTGGCAATCGCGTGCATCGGCGCACTGAACCGGTTGGTGGGAAATCGTTACGAACCGCGCAAGTTCATTTCTATCGCCGCTAATATTGAAACCACAGTGATTCGCGTACCTGCTGGTTTTCAGGATTACTACTCAGCTCAGTTTGGCTCCACTTCATGCGTGCATTTTCGCGCCGACGGCATTGAACGCGAAAAACTGGAAATTGATGAGACGAAACTGCAAGACCGAATTGCCATCTGCTACACCGGTGAGCCGCGACTGTCAGGAACGAACAACTGGAAAATTTTCAAGAAGCATATCGATGGCGATCCGCAACTCTTCGAAATCTTCGATGGCATACGCGATTCGGCGCTGCGCATGCGCCAGGCGCTGTTGGCTGATGATTGGAACACGGTGCGCGAAACGATGCTCGCTGCTTATCCCAACCGAAAACGGTTGGCGCCGGGAGTAACCACTCCGCAAATGGACCATCTGGTGGAAACTGCGTTGGCTAACGGCGCCGCAGCCGCGAAAGTTTGCGGCGCCGGCGGCGGCGGCTGCATCGCATTCCTTTGTGCTGAAGGGCGTAAAGCGGATGTCGAGCGCGCGCTTGCGGCGGAAAAGGGCGCTGAGATTCTTGACTGGAAATTCTCGCGCGAAGGTTTGGTGGTTAAGGAATCTTAGTTCCGAGTTCCGAGTTCCGAGTTTTTGGGCTTTGGGTTCGATTCCGAGATCAAAACCGACTGGATTCTCCGAACTCGAAACTCGAAACTCGAAACTAGGAACTCGTGCTTCAGATCATCCACTGCTTCCGGTTCTCATAATACGACGGCGAACGATCCGGATAGCGCAGCTTATACTTCTTGTAGCGCGCCAGCAGTTTCTCGTATCTCGTGTTTGAAGAGCGAAGCCGGTGGTGCGGCAGCTCGCGCAGGTAGTCCTCGATCTTAGACATGTTCTTCGCCGAAAACCGCCAATCGTAGTTTCCCAAATCGTAAAGATTCGCCAGCCCATAGCCCTTTATGCGGCCCGAGAAATCCACGTACGGATCGAAATAACTCCACGTCAGATCGCGCAGCGACCGAAACAACGGCTTGCGCCCGTGCAATCCAATATCGCGTGAACGGCCAATCGATCCCCACAGCCCGTCTTGCTGGAAAACAAAAATCACGTGGTCTAACAAATCTACTGACTCAATATCGAGCAAGAGCGGCGGATAGCCATGCTGTTCGAGAATCACAGCCGCGCCTACCGCTGCCTCCAAACAGTGGGCTTCGTTGCGCTTTACAACTTCGCGAAACGATCGCATCGTGCCGCCGTTTTTTTCCCAGTTATAGGGCATTGAACTGAAAAAACGCTGCACGCGCGCCGGAGTATTCAGCGACTCGATAAGTTGCTGCTCTTTCCTGGTAAATGATTGCCGTGCGGGCGCTGCTTTCATGGACGTTGCGGTAACCTCGGCACACTTGCTTCCAATGGCCTCGTTGTTGTAAGAGTTTAGCTTAACGAATCCAATTAAAGGCCATCTATCTCAAGCATGGAACCAAAGACTGCGGTTCGCCCGCTGACGCGCGGCGAGCAGGAAACCGAAACAGAAGCAACGCGATTGATTGAACTGATCGAGGATGCGCTCTCCGTAGTCGCTATCCAATCGAGCGAGGTCGATTCGCTTGAAGCCATCGCCGATCGCATCGAACGCGCCGCTCGTGACCTGTCCGTTGCCCTGCGCGAGTTGGCCCACGAACGCCGCATTGCGCAAAACGCGGCTGATTAAATCGTCCGCTGGCAATGTTCCGTCACCCGATTTACTTTAATTATTTTGGAGATGCCCATGACTTCAATTCGCACTGCAACAACTGAAAAAAGTGCGGCCTCCAGAAATCGGAACCCGACCGTGCCGTTGAGCACCAACGCTCATCTGCTCAACTGGGTCGATAAGATGGCCAATCTGACTAAGCCTGACACAATTCACTGGGTGGATGGCTCGCGGGAAGAGGACGAAGCACTCAAAGCACAGATGGTAGCCGGCGGCACGTTCATCAAACTCAATGAAGAACTGTGGCCCGGTTGTTATTACGCACGTTCGGACGCAAGCGACGTTGCTCGGGTCGAGGACCGCACCTTCATTTGTTCACTCTCAAAAGATGCCGCCGGACCGACGAACAATTGGGAAGAGCCGTATCAGATGCGCCGGAAGCTGAAGGAACTTTTCGACGGCTCGATGCGCGGGCGCACCATGTACGTGCTGCCATTCAGCATGGGACCAATCGGGTCGCCCATGTCGCAGATTGGAGTTCAGCTTACTGACTCGCCTTATGTTGTCGTCAACATGCGCATCATGGCGCGCATTGGTTTGCCGGTTTATGCCGAGATCGACAAGGACTACAAACGCGTCGTGCCGTGCATGCATTCAGTTGGCGCGCCGCTCGCAGCCGAGCAGGCGGATGTGCCCTGGCCCTGCAATAAAGAAAAGTACATCGTTCACTTTCCGGAGACGCGCGAGATTTGGTCGTACGGTTCCGGCTATGGCGGGAATGCATTGCTTGGCAAGAAATGTTTTGCGCTGCGCATCGCTTCCAACATCGCCCGCGATGAAGGCTGGCTGGCCGAACACATGCTGATCGTCGGCGTTGAGAATCCGCAAGGCGAAAAGACTTACGTTACGGCTGCTTTTCCCAGCGCTTGCGGCAAGACAAATTTCGCCATGCTGATTCCGCCGCCAGGTTTCGAAGGCTGGAAAGTCTGGACTGTCGGCGACGACATCGCCTGGATCAAGCCGGATGAGAATGGACGTTTGCGCGCTATCAATCCCGAGGCGGGCTTTTTTGGAGTAGCGCCGGGCACGTCGGTCAAAACAAATCCCAACGCCATGGCGACGCTGGCGACGAATTCTATCTTCACTAACGTCGCGCTTACGCCGGAAGGCGGTGTCTGGTGGGAAGGTATGACCGACAAACCGCCAGCTGAATGTCTCGACTGGCGCGGACAAAAGTGGACGCCACAAATCGCTAAAGAGACCGGCGCGAAAGCCGCGCATCCCAACGCGCGCTTTACTGCTCCTGCTTCGCAGTGTCCAACGATCGATCCGGAATGGGAAAATCCGACTGGCGTGCCAATCAGCGCGATCATTTTCGGCGGACGTCGCGCCACCACGATGCCACTCGTCTATCAGTCGTTCAACTGGAGTTCCGGCGTATATATTGGGGCGACCATGGGTTCAGAAATGACCGCCGCCGCCGCCGGCACAATCGGCAAGGTGCGCCGCGACCCAATGGCCATGCTGCCGTTTTGCGGTTATCACATGGGCGACTATTTTCGACATTGGATCCGCATGCAGCGCTCATTGAGCGAGACGCCACGGATTTTTCATGTGAACTGGTTCCGCAAAGACAAAGACGGAAACTTTATGTGGCCCGGGTTTAGCGAGAACATGCGCGTTCTGAAGTGGATCGTCGACCGTGCACGCGGACGCGCGCTGGCCTGTGAAACTCCCATTGGCTGGGTGCCTCATTACGAAGACATCGAGTGGAAAGGGCTGGAGTTTCCCAAAGAGAAATTTGAAGAGTTGCAGGCATTCGACCGAGCCGCCTGGCGCCAGGAAGTAGTGGGACACGAAGAGCTCTTTATTGAGTTACACGATCGACTGCCAGCAGAAACAATCTACGAACGCGAGCTGCTCATCTGCCGGCTGTAACTTCGGAAGTTGCAGTGCCGCGGGTAGTCTCAGAGACGCAGAGAAACAACTCAAGGGAAAATGAACCACTCAAGCTAGAAAGTCTCACAGGTTGGGAAGGGTGGCTTGCCCCCGCTCTGGTTGTGTGGCATTCGATGAGCGGGGGTAAACCACCCTTCCCAACCATGAGCTCTTGTTTGTTGAATGATACTCTGAGTCTCTGTGCCTCTAGATCGGTCCGTCCTTACCGTCCCTTCTTCAGTGCTCGCCCGCTCCTAAAACCTATACCCAAAACCAATGCTCGCCTGAAAGTGATGTTTCGTTTCAGCCGCAACCATGGAACAAACCTGGGTGAATCTATATTTTTGGATTTTTCGATTTATATGAACGGGCGCAGCGTCTTCAGAAACTATCCGGGCGGCCAGCTCAACGGCCGGCCGCCAAGCAAGTGCACATGAAGATGAAAAACGGATTGCCCAGCGCCCGCGCCCGTGTTGATGACCGTGCGGTAGCCGCTCTCGGCAAGACCCGCGGCGTTGGCAACCTGGGCTGCGACACGCAACAAATGACCCAGCAGTGCTTCATCCTTTTGTGAAGCGTCATCAAGCGAGTCGAGGTGCGCGCGCGGAATAACCAGGAAATGAGTCGGCGCCTGCGGATTGATGTCACTGATAACTACGGAGCGATCATCTTCGCGGACGAAGTCTGTAGGAATCTCACCGTTAATAATGCGGCAGAATAAGCAGTCCGGTTCTGACATAATATTTTTTGTAAAGCAAACTGTTAGTTTGCGGCAAACCGTAAAGTAAACTGTTAGTTTGCGGCGGCGCGTTGTCACTCAACTTGAAGGCCAGACAACCAACGCAAACTAACAGTTTGCTTTACATTTCAATCGCAAACTAACAGTTTGGGTTACGCCTCAGCGGGCAAAGCGGGCGTCGCCGCCTGCGACAACGGCGCCGTCACCGACTCGCGAATGCGTTCGATGTCCGCACCCACCGCACGCAGCTTCGCTTCAATTTTTTCATAGCCGCGATCGATGTGATAGACGCGGTCGATCATTGTCTCACCATTTGCAACCAGGCCCGCCAGCACCAATGAGGCTGAAGCGCGCAGATCGGAAGCTATCAAGGGCGCTCCATTCAACTGTGTCGGGCCTGCGACCGTGGCGCTGTGCCCGTCAATGAAAATGTTCGCGCCCATGCGCTGCATTTCCGAGGCATGCATAAAGCGATTTTCAAAAATTGTTTCTTCAATAACCGCGCTGCCGGTCGCCTGTGTCATCAGCGCCATGTACTGCGCCTGCATGTCGGTAGGAAATTTCGGATACGGTTGCGTGGTGACATCTTTCGCGGTTAGGTCGTTGCGGCCAGAAACGCGCAACGTCGTCGGGTTGTGCTTCTCAATTTCAACGCCGACCTCGCGAAACTTATCGATCACGGCGGCCAGATGATCCGGCCGGCAATCCCTTATTTCCAGCTCGCCGCGGGTAACGGCCGCGGCCGCGATAAAGGTGCCTGTCTCAATGCGGTCGGGAATGATCGTGTGTTCGGCTGCGCCAAGCGCTTCGACGCCTTCAATCTCTATCGTGCTTGTACCGGCTCCGGTGATCTTGGCTCCCATCTTGTTGAGTAGATCCGCCAGATCGCTAATCTCAGGTTCGCACGCTGCGTTGTGCATTACAGTCGTGCCGCTGGCCAGTGTTGCTGCCATCAATAAATTTTCCGTGCCGGTTACGGTCACCTTATTAAAGTGAATTTCAGCGCCGATTAAACGTCCAGCCTTGGGCGCGCGTGCGATTACGTTCCCGGCCTCAAGCCGAACTTCAGCGCCCAATTTCTCAAACGCTCTCAAATGAAGGTCAATCGGCCGCGTGCCGATGGCGCAGCCGCCGGGCAACGAAACTTTCGCTTTGCCAAACCGCGCCAGCAATGGACCAAGCGCCAGCACCGAGGCGCGCATGGTCCTTACAAGTTCATAAGGCGCTTCAAATATTTCTATATGGTTTGCGCTTATCTTGTTAGTTCGAAGTTCCGGTGTCAGCACAGTCGCGCCGAGGTCCTCGAGCAGTCGACCCTGGGTAATGATGTCGCGGACGTAAGGCAGATTGTGCAGCGTAACAGTCTCAGCGCTCAGCAATGCTGCGGCCATGCAGGGCAGCGCCGAGTTTTTGGCGCCGCTTATGGAGACACTGCCGTTGAGTGCGCGTCCGCCGCAAATGCGAAATTTATCCACGCCGACAGATTAGAGTAAAACGGGAAAACCTGAAAGCGGAAGCACAGCGGGTCCAAGGAAGTAGACAAAACTCGAGAATGATGCACTTGAGCCACACTAGTTCGGTTTTGTTGGACTCACTTAAGCTGTTGCCTTATCGTAGCGCGCATGGCTACGACTTTGGAAGAACTTGGTGCCTTGATGATTAAGCCGCGGGAGGTCGAGGGCTTAGAGTTCAAAGAGGCGAAGACACAATACGACAGCACGAAGTTGTTTAAGTATTGTGTTGCTATCGCGAATGAAGGCGGTGGCAAACTCATTTTGGGTGTTACCGATGAATTGCCAAGAAAAGTTGTGGGCACTCAGGCGATAAATGACCCGCCCGGAATGGAAAAGCAGATTTTGGATAAGCTTCGTTTCCGCGTGACTATAGAAGACCTTGACCACCCAGATGGCCGTGTCGTGGTTTGCAATATTCCATCACGACCCTTCGGGACCGCTTACGCCTACGAAGGCGCGTACTTAATGCGGCTAGACGAAAACTTAGTGCCGATGACCGAGGATCGGTTACGGCAGATATTTGACGAAGGAAAACCAGACTGGTTAGAGGTACATTCGAGAACAGGTCTCAACGCTCAAGAGGTCATCGCGTTATTGGACACCCAGAAATTTTTTGAATTGCTCGGGATTGAGTACCCAAGTGAGAGAGAGGGAGTTATTGGACGCTTAGTGAGTGAGCGCCTTGTAGATGCTAACGATGATGGTCTAAACATCCGAAGACTTGGAGCACTATTACTCGCAAAGAAATTGCAAGAGTTTCCCGATCTGTCGCGCAAAGCGCCAAGGGTGGTGGTCTATACAGGCGGATCAAAGGTTGAAACAAAACTAGACCAGCCAGGAACCATGGGATATGCGGTTGGATTTCAGGGCTTAGTAAAATTTGTGATGAGCCAATTGCCTCAAAACGAAGCCATCAAGGATGCCTTGCGTACAGAGGTGAAGTTGTTGCCGGAGATCGTGATTCGCGAAGTAACGGCAAACGCTTTGATTCATCAGGACTTCACTCTAGAAGGCATGGGCGTGATGATCGAGGTCTATAACAATCGCGTGACGTTTTCTAATCCTGGCGAACCGGTAGTGCCTGTTGATCGATTCATTGATGGTTATCGTTCACGAAATGAACGTCTAGCGGACTTAATGAGACGTTTCGGAATTTGCGAGGAAAAGAGCAGCGGGATAGATAAAGTTGTTCACGCGGCTGAGGTTTTTCAACTTCCAGCTCCCGATTTCCAAGCCGGATTCCAAAGAACCGAGGTAGTAATCTACGGACTTAGATCCTTCGAAGAAATGGATCGAACTGACCGTATTCGGGCTTGTTATCAGCATGCCGCGCTCAAATTTGTCATGAGAGAACAAATGACAAACCAGAGCCTAAGGGATCGCTTTCACCTACCCGAAGCTAAAAGCGCAATTGTTTCTCAAATCATTGCCGCGACTCTGGACGCTGGACTCATCAAAACAGACGAACGGTCTGGCGGCTCTCGAAAATTTGCCAGATACGTGCCTTTTTGGGCATAAGCTTATTTAAGCGAGAGCGGTTGCGAGCGACCGTTACTCAGGGAAGTGCTTAGTACTAAATGACTTGTTTATTTAAGAGCAATCCTGCGTTATTTCTTAAGTTTGCTGTGAGACCACTTAAAGGTGGGGCGCTTGGCTCGAAACCCTTTGAGAGCAGTTTTTGGTCCGCGGCGCTCAATGAAGAACGCCGCGTCATGTTTGAAAGTAAATTCAGGTCAGTACTGGCTGCCGCCCCCGCGTTTCACGCGCACCCCACCGTTGGTGGTCATCGCGCGGACTGTCTGCCCACCAGAGCCAAGATTGACCGCAATCTCGCGCCGGATACTTCCTTGCACGGTAACCGGAAAATCAATGCTCAGATTTCCATTCACAGTGCCTGTTTCCAGATGCGCCGAATAATTCTCCGGCACTGACATGCTAATGCCGCCGTTGGTTGTTTTCACGTCCATCTCTTCGCCGTCCCAGCGGTCGCCCGCCAGTTCTATCGATAGCCCGCCGTTGGTCGTACCTCCGTGCACTGTGCCACCCACACGCCTTAGAGCCACGCCGCCATTAACAGCCGTGAACTCAAGCCGGCCCTGCACATCGCTAATCGAGATGCCGCCATTGTGTGCCACCAGTGAAAGGTCGGAACGCCGCGGGACTAAGACTTCGTAACTTACACTCCAAAAATAATCGCGGCGCGTTTCCGGACCACTGGCAAAAATTTTCGCGCCGGCTGTTTCAATTGTAATCCGCTGGGCAAGTGCATCCGCTTCGGCCTGCGTGGGCGCGGCGGTTTGAATTCGGGCCCGGACCAGGATTTCGTTTCGATCCCAACCCTTAACTGAAACACCACCATTCTGGCGTCCATCAACAGAAACCGCGCCGGTCGCCGCCAAGGTCTGTTCTTTGATTTCGCAATGACTCAATAGCCGGTCGCTGTGCCAATCATCGCGGCATCCCATTGATGCTTTGTCTTGATCCGCGAACGCTGTCAACGCGGTCGCAATTGTCAGCATGAAAATGAACGCACTCCGTCTTAGCCACTTATTCATGGGTAGTTTCCTCACAGTCATTTGGTTTTCCCAGTTGTTTGTTCGCGCGGTTCTGACGATTAAACACCGTGGTTTGCGGAATTGTGACAACTTATTGCGGAAGGGATTGGCTAACCACGCTTTGCTAAGGCAACAGTGCGGGGAATGTCCTGAAGATCATCGTAAATCTCCAGCAGTTCCCACGAGTTTTGGTCGATGAGCTGTTTGACAGCATCGTGTTGATCGAATCCCATCTCAAAAATGAGAAAGCCCCCACTCTTGAGATATTCGCGACTCTCGATCAGCAACCGCCGAATGACCGACAGACCGTCCTCGCCGGCGATAAGAGCAGCGCGCGGCTCAAAGTCGCGCACTTCTCTTTGCAGACCATCAATCGCGCCTTCAGCAACGTACGGCGGATTCGAAACAATCAAATCGAAACCTGGACCAGACGCTGGTCCAAGTCCGGCAAAGCAATCCGAAGTGACCAACGAAAGACGATCACCAATGCCGTGACGATTTGCGTTCCGCTCCGCGACTGCCAACGCTGCTGTTGAAATGTCCAGCGCCACTGCGCGTGCGCTCGGAAGTTTGTGAAGGAGTGTAACGACGATGCAACCGGAACCTGTGCCGACGTCGCAAATGAAGGGTTCTTCGTTTGCTGAAACGAGCGCCAGCGCCACTTCAATCAGCAATTCCGTTTCGGGCCGCGGGATTAAGACATCACTGTTAACTTCAAACTCGAGTCCAAAAAATTCCTGGCGCCCGGTGATGTATTGCAATGGCTTGCCTTGGGCGCGCGCGTCGAGCGACTCGCTAAACTTCTCAATTTGTTCATTGGTCAGTTGATCTTCCGCATGCGTCAGAATGTAACCACGATCGCGATCCAGGACGTACATTAACAACGACCCAGCCTCCCGCCGCTCGTCAGGCACGCCGGCCTTCCGCAGTTTGTTAGCGCCTTGTAGTATCGCCTGTGCTATCGATGTGGACATTGCATGTGGCGGCCGCTATTGTGTTCTGCGCCCGTCGGCCTTATATAATAAGCGTCAAGTAATTAAGGCATTTTTTTCGCTCTGTCGCACGTGTTCTCTTCTATTTTGGGGAACAGAAACCTTATTGGAACTTTCTTGTTAGCACCACGGTACGAGTCTCGTTCCTCCCGTATGCGACAGAGCCTCCCAACCATTTCGGTTGTGGAGGTTCTGGCGTAAAAGGAGCAGTGAGTTTAACAACGTTTCTCTGAGGAGCAAGGGTGGGCGCACTTTCAAAAGCGATTTTGTTATTCTCCCTTAACTGGCTCGACGCTCAGTTGACCATTCTTTGGGTGCGCCTGAACGTGGCCACCGAAGGAAATGGGTTCATGGCCCACCTGCTTAACCGCAGCGAAGGTTCGTTTCTCTCAGTCAAACTTGCCATCGGCGCCCTGGCCGCCTACACCCTTTACCGTTGCGCAGAGATTCCCATCGCCCGCCGTGGGATGAAACTGGTGCTGGGAATTTATTTGCTCCTGATGTTTGTGCATGTCGCCACCGCTTTCTCGGCCCTCGGTTGGCATGCCCCGGTTACCGTAATTACATATTTCGTCAGCCTGCCAAAAGCTTTCCTGGCCATGTTTGTGTAGGTTCTCCTTTCGAACGGCGCGACTTTCCTGTTTGTTTCCCTGCTCGCAAAATCTTCCAATCTAAAAGGAACGCAAACTCTTTCGAAACGTGTGAAGAATGCTTTACTTCGGAAAGCAGGTATTCGTGTTTCTGCCGCTTGCATACGTTCTGAGATAGGCCTAGATTTGTGGCTGCCGGCAGAGTGCAACCAGCGGGCAACGGTAAACAGCGCAACCTGCCAGCATCGCTTTGGCATCGAAAGAAACACGAGTCATAACTAGCGGAACAACCTAATAATTGAGAGAGAATTAAGCCATGTATAGACTTTCAGCACGTCAAATCCTGGTGATAGCTTTGATTTCAGGACTGTTTGCCGCCGGCGCAATTGCGGTCGTGGATCGGCTATCGAATCGTTTACAGCCGGCTCGGGCGGCATATTCCGAAACGTCGCCAAGCGGCATTACCGATCCGGCAACCGCCAATGACGAACAAAACAACATCGAAATTTACCGCACCTTGTCGCCGGGCGTTGTTAACGTTCATTCCACTTCCTACGCCCGCGATTTCTTTGGCTTCGTTGAGCCGCAGGAAGGCTCCGGGTCGGGTTCGATCATCGATCAGGACGGGAACATTCTTACCAACTACCATGTGATTGAAGGCGCGCAGAAACTTGCTGTCAGTTTTGGCGGCCAGAAAAACTACGCTGCGAAAGTAGTCGGCGGCGATCCGGACACAGATCTGGCTGTTATCAAATTGATCGAGATGCCAAAAGAGCCGCTAACCATTGTGCCGCTCGGCGATTCGGACAAGCTCGAAGTGGGCCAGAAGGTTTTGGCAATCGGCAATCCTTTTGGTCTCGACCGAACGTTGACGACCGGCGTAATTAGCGGGTTGCAGCGTCCGATCCGGGCCCGCAATGGACGGCCAATTGAAGGCGCGATTCAGACGGACGCTTCCATTAATCCGGGAAACTCAGGTGGTCCATTGCTCGATTCCCATGGTCGCATGATTGGCATCAACTCGCAGATTCTTTCGCCTTCAGGCGCCTCGGCGGGAGTGGGTTTCGCCGTTCCGGTGAACATTGCAAAACGCATCGTGCCGGAGCTCGTGCGCTCCGGTGAAATTCGCCGGCCGAAACTTGGCATCACCACCCGGGACGTTGAAGCTCTAAAGAGCCAGGTTGAATTGCCCGTATCTGATGGTGTGTTGATTTGGCAGATTGCGCCGGGGGGCCCGGCCGCAAACGCCGGCTTGCGTGGACTAACGCAAACAGAGAATGGCGACGTTGAAATCGGCGACGTCATTGTCGGCATTGATAACGAGAAGGTGGAAAACACCGACGGCCTTTATCGCATACTCAATAAGCACGCAGTGGGTCAACAGGTTCAAGTACAAATTGTGCGCAATGGCCGTCGCACTTCAGTGCCGGTGCGGCTGACAGAAACGCCGGATGCCAGGCGCCGGCAGTAAAACAGGTGTCGGGTGTCAGGTGCCGGGTGTCAGTCAAGCGCAGGCACCTGACACCTGGTACCTGACACCCGATACCCGACACCTGGTACCTGACACCCGCCCCGATGGACCAAACCAACCACTTCTTCAACATTGGTTACGGCTGGCTCTGCAAACATTGCAGCGCCGAAGATGCCGAACGCCAAGTCCACCATGCGCCACGTTCGACCTCGCATTCAGATGGAAAAGTAAATTCCGGTTTGCCGCTCGCTAGCTGGGCCGACTCTTCGCGTCAGGCTTTGACTTGTCGGCGCTGTGGAATTGAGGAAACGATTACAGGCGGGGCCGGGCAAATGTCCGATAAATTTAGGAAGATCTGAAGAAGTCTGAACTTGGGTGTTTATACCGCGAAGCGGTTATGTAACTTAGCCCGGGGTTGCCGCGTCGCGCGGCTACCCTGGGATCGAATTGTGGAAGAGGCCCTACCCCGAAGGGGTTGCGTCTCCTGCGCCAATCGAAATTGCAACCAATGAATAAGGTTGAACCTGACTGAGCTCACCGCTCCTCGCTTTAGTTTGTGGCGGCGTTACGACAAATTAAAGCTTATCGGACATCAAAGAATCAGCGAAATTGTTTTTGTAGTCAATCAGGCTGCGACGAATTACGTCGAGCGCCTCTTCACGGTCATACACGTCAACAATCTCAACTCTCCGCGGCGCATCGCCAGGCAATTGTTTGTAACTAAGGAAGTAATGATTGAGCCGATCAACTAGTGCTTTCGGACATTCACGGATGTCGCGAATATGGCCGTAAGCCAGATCCGACTCGAGGATGGAAATGATCTTGTCGTCGGCTTGTTCGCCGTCGATCATGCGCAGCCCCCCGATTGGTTTCGCGCGCAGAAAGAAGTTGCCTTGCGCAAACGTTTTCTCCGTCAGCACGCAAATGTCCATCGGATCGCCGTCGCCTTTGATATCGGAAGTCCCGGTTCGTTCGGCGCTAAGCTTCGCTACCTCTTTGCCGCAGAAAGTTTGTGGAATGAAACCATAGAGCGAGGGACACATTGAAGAAAATATTTGCGGACGATCGACGTGCAGATGTCCCGACCGCTTATCGAGTTCATACTTCACCACGTCGGTCGGAACAATTTCGATGTAAGCGTTGACAGTCTCCGGCGCGTCCTTGCCTGGCGTGAGGCCATGCCAGGGATGCGCTTGAAACTGCCGCGCTGAAGATCGTTCTCTTTGATCGTTGTCAGACATTCGCCTTAGTAAGAATTCTATCGCGAGGATTTGTACTGAATAACTTTCACTTCTTCCAACGTCACCAAACCGTCCTTGATCATGTCATCCAGCTGCGGCATGAACGCTTTCACTTTTTCGAGACTATCAACAATCTCAATCACCATCGGCAAATCCTCCGACAGCCGCAAGATTTTTGCGGTGTGCAGAATGCTATTGCGCCCAAAGCCCATCACTCCACGCAACACAGTCGCACCGGCAAGTCCGGCTTCGCGGGCTTTCAAAACGATCTCTTCATAAAGGGGCCGGTGGCCGCAACGATCACTTTCGCCGACGAAGATGCGCAGCAGATAACCTTCTTCCGGAATGTTCATCAGACCAAACCTGCCAGCCGGTAGCCTGCCCAAACGAGAAACAAGCCGGCAACATTCGACGCCGCGATGTAAGTAAGCGCCAGCAGAATCTCGCCGTCGCGCAGCAGCGTAAAAGTTTGCAAGCCGTAAGAAGAGAACGTCGTAAACCCACCCAGGAGCCCAATGAAAACCATGCTTCGCAGAGTCGGGCTCGCAAGAAAACGTTCAAACATCAAATAGAACAAAGCGCCGGCGAGTAAACAACCCAATGCATTCACGGCAAGCGTGCCGTAAGGAAAAGTTTCGCCATAGCGCTTTGCAACCGCACCCGATAACCAGTAGCGCAAGAGTGTTCCGGCGAAGCCTGCCAGCCCAATCCAAATTATTCTCGGCATGGACGCGTAGTTTATCAGATCACGATGCTTCAAGGACTTTGTACAAAAAGGGATCGGCGGCCCAGTCCGCGCTTAGCGGACGTCTGACAATAGCTGGAGCGATTTATCGCTGGGAAAAGAGGCATTCGCGACGGAGTCCGTGAAGCGGACGAGTGAAATAGTCGTGTCGGGCGTCTCCGGTCAGTCGTCCGCTTTACGGACTCAATTTCCTTCGCCCCTCATCCCAGCAGTGAACTGCTGGGCTATCGTCAGTCGTCCGCTAAGCGCGGACTCGTCGAATTACTCTTTGCAAAGACATGTTTTCTACCGCCGGGTCGGTGCTACAATAATCGCGCTCTCGCCGAGTTTCGCTTAAGTGTTGTCAGCCCATGGCCACTGCTGAAGTTTTCCCCCAATCCCGCGCTCAAGTCCTTTCGCTGCGCTGGATTATCTCTGCGCGCGACGATCTCATCTGGTTCATTGGGTCCGTTGCGTCCAGTTATGCGCTGCTCATTCTGTATGTTGCCGGGGTGCTGCCTTTGATTCCGATGGTGGCGCTGTGGGCCATCCTGATCGATGCGCCGCACGTCTTTGGAACCTTTTCGCGCACCTATTTTGATCGCGCTGAACGTCACAGCCGCGGGCGCCTGTTGTGGGGTTCGCTGCTTTTCTTTGTGGTTGGCCCAATCATGGTTTTCGCCGGGTTGGGCCTGGTCTTTTTCTTTCTCGCCGCGCTCTGGGCTTACTACCATTTGGTCAAGCAGCACTACGGTTTCATGGTGCTGTACAAGAAAAAGAATAACGACCTCGCGCCTTTAGACAACGCGCTCGATCGCCTGCTGCTGTTGTTTGCTTTCAACTATCCGTTCGTCGCTTTCATTGCTCGCGATCCGGAAGCCATGACGCGCGTCCCTGCGCCTTTGCGTTTCGCCGTGAATGGACTGGCAACAATACTATTGGCGGGAACGATAATTCTTTTTGTTGCCTGGCTCATCAGACAAGGACAGCGGTTGTTAACCGGTGAGCCGCTCGACCTTCCGAAATATCTGCTCCTGGCGGCGGCAATTCCAATGCACTGGATTGTTTTGTTGACACCAATGCCCAACAAGCCGATCGCCATCGTCGCGATACTCACCATCTATCACAACCTGCAATACCACCGCCTAATCTGGTTTCATAACAAGAAATACACGAGAAGCTCGGCCGCTCCTACTGGGACCGCGGGCGTCGCGGGGTCCCCGGCGGGGCAGCCCCGCTGGGGTGCTGTACCGCCCGCTGAGGTCCGGGAAAGGAGACCGACGCTGAACGAAACCTTGTCATCTGACCAAGATCCTCGTCAACAATTCGGCGCCGCCGAACTGATCAGTCGCCGCCTGCTCTACTACATCGCCTTTGGAATTCTTTTCGGAATCATTTACCAGGGCCCGCGACAATTGCTCGGCTATGTCGGTTTGAAGAACGGCGCCGGTATGAACAGCGAACAATCGTTTGCCATGCAGCTTGGCATTTCATTTCTCTGGGGCTACGCGTTTATTCATTACTACCTCGACTCGAAAATCTGGCGCGTCCGCCGCGATCCTTCAGTCGGCAAAGCGCTGAACATGAGTTAATTTCAAGTTTCATGTTCCAAGTTTCAGGCTTAGTTTTTAATTAGCCCTTCGCTGTCCTTAACAATCACCGCAACTTGAAAGCTGAAACTTGAAACTTGTCACGAACAAAACTCTGAACCAGCTCCGTAAACTCTGCCGGATATTCTTCATGCGGCAGGTGACCGCATTCTCGAAAAACAAATAGACGCGAGTTTGGGATCTCCTGCTGCAGTCGTTCACCATCTGCCAATGGCACTTCGCGATCTTTATCGCCCCAAAGAATCAGCGTTGGCTGTACCAAGAGATGTGCATCGCGGGAAATTCGTTCCGCATCCCAGCGGCGCACGGTGCGAATGATCGCGCGATGCGTGCCGCGCGTTGCTAACGGCAGATGGCGCGCCTGCACTCTTTTTTCATCCAGCTCCCAAGCGTGCCGGTCGTAAACGCGTTTCATACGCATGCGCAGCAAGCGGCGCGACCCAACCACCAACGGCGAAAGAATGTCGCCAATGATTGGCGAGCCAAACAGTCGCATCAACAGGTAACGCGTCGGTTTGTTATTTGTCACTGCCCCGACTAAAACCAATTTTTCAACCAGCTCCGGATGATCGAGTGCAATCGTTGCCGCTACCGCGCCGCCGTAGGAGCTTCCGATTAAGCAAACGCGGGTTATGCCCAGTTGCTTTAGCAGACCGATGACCATCTTTGCCTGGGAAGCGATGGTGTAATCCAGTTGACGCGGCTTGCCGGAATATCCATAGCCTAAAAGATCCGGCGCAATAACTCGAAAGCCGGCTTCCGAAAATTGCAGCAGCACCTTGCTCCAAACCAGATTCGATGAAGCAAAACCATGAATCAGCAGCAACGGCGGCGCGCTGCTGTCTCCTGCTTCCTGATAGTGCACCGGCACTCCATCAATATCCGCAAAGCGAGAGTAGTCGGCGTTGAATACAGCGTCGCGATTCGTGGCCCACTCCACATCGCGCGGACGCAGCCAAAGCTTAGCCGCCACTGCCGCGCCGGCTAACGCTGATACCCCGCCTAACCAGTAACGCTTTTTCATGCTTCGTCGTGGCCCAACACTACGCGTGGACGCAATGAGTTCTTCTCCGCTTCAAATGATGCGACCGCAACGAGGTGGCCATGCTCGTCACGCAGCCTTACCTGTTCACCGTTGGTCCAGATTGTTTTTTGCATTAAGACATTCACGCCATTACGGGCCTTTCGCACGTCGTCATCTGTTAGATCAGCGGCAGGCAAGTGTGCTAGCGCTGAGTCAGGCGTCAGCAGCACGCGTCCCAGCGACTCTTCGGCGACACTTTCTTGCAACTGTTCAAGCGTTATGGCGCGATCGATTTGAAAGACGCCCACGCTCGTGCGCCGCAGTTCCGCCACGTGCGCGCCGATTCCCAATCGTTTGCCAAAATCTTCAGCCAGCGTACGCACGTATGTGCCCGCCGAGCATGCGACCAGCACATCAAGGTCATACGTGCCGTCAAGGTTGTCTTTCACCAACCCGCCCTTCGCTCTGTTCGTTTCAAACCTTTGGATCGTAACGCGCACAGGTTGTCTTTCAACTTCTTCCCCGCGCCGCGCCAGTTCGTAAAGCTTTCGCCCTTGCCGCTTCTTCGCCGAATACATGGGAGGCACTTGATCGATTTCGCCGCGCAAGCTGGCGAGCGCTGCTTCAATCTCAGACTTGCCGAATTTCACCTCAGATGCTTGCGCGTTGAGCGCTTCCGAATTGATTAAGGGTTTACCCGTTACGTCGCCCGTATCAGTCGCGTACCCAAGCCGGATCACCGCCTCGTATTCTTTCTCGAGTCCACTGAGAAACTGGGCCAGCCGCGTTGCGCGGCCGACAAGCAAAACTAGCACGCCGGTCGCAAATGGATCGAGAGTACCGGTATGGCCCACGCGCCGCTCCTGAAGTAAATGACGCGCGCGCGCCACCACATCGTGCGAAGTCAAACCAGCCGGCTTGTCGATTATTAACGCGCCATCCATACGGCGCATTGTAGATTGCCGCTGAAAGATTAGCGATGCAGCGGCGAAAGAGCAGGGGTAAACCACTCTTCCCAACCCCGAGACTTCGGACTTGTCCGACCGCGTAACATTGAAAGGCCTGCGAGCACCGCTCTTTCCTTAAGCTTGAACAGCTCCAGGTCGGGAAGGGTGGTTTACCCCCGCTCTTTGCTTTGTGATTAAATGCATTTGTGCGAGGGCGACGGCTTAAAAAATCTGACGAAGAGACTGCCAGGACAACCAGTCCCGAACAGATTCGTTCGCGCACCTTTCAACGCGCAGCCAAGTTGCTCGCCGCCAAGCCGCGCTCAATCTCAGAGTTGCGCGAGCGGCTTTTGGAGCGCCATGGCGTTACGGACAAACTAGTTGAAGAAGTCATTGCCAGACTCAAGGAGTATGGCTATCTCGACGACGAGCGTTACGCATTGAGCTATGCGTCGCTGAAGGTAAAGCAGCGGCCAATTGGCCGGCGGCGTTTGCAGCAGGACCTGAAAATGAAACAGGTTCCGGGCGCGGTCGCGGACGAAGCACTTAATTTAGTCTATGCGGAAACGCCGGAAGAAGAATTGATTGACCGCGCTATTGAGAAACGCATTCGTTTGCGCGGCCAACCGAAGACTCGTCTCGAAGCGAAAAGTCTTTTTGATCACTTGCTGCGCCAGGGTTTTGCTTTTGAGTTAGTCAGCGACAAGGTGCGTCGCATTTCAAAGACCGACCTCGACGAGTGATTCCAGGTGCGAGAGCCGCACCACGTTGGATTATTTGGTGTGTTTCGCTCGCTTTGAAACCACATGCTAAACTCACAACTCGTCAGTTGTCAGTGGCTAGTGGTCAGTCGCAAATTTGCTTCTGCCTACTGCCTACTGCCGACTGCCTACTGATTTATGACTGGTAACGAAATTCGCGAAAAGTTTTTGCAGTACTTCGAGCGCCACGGCCACACGCGCGTGCGCTCAAATCCCTTGCTGCCTGCCAACGATCCGACGTTGCTCTTCACCAACGCCGGCATGAACCAATTCAAAGATGTATTTCTCGGCCAGGAGAAGCGTGAATATGTGCGCGCCTGTTCTTCGCAGAAATGCCTGCGCGCCGGCGGCAAGCACAACGATCTTGACGAAGTAGGCAAGACCGCGCGGCATCAGACGTTTTTCGAGATGCTGGGAAACTTTTCGTTTGGCGATTATTTTAAAGAAGACGCCATTAAGTTTGCCTGGGACTTGCTGGTAAACGAGTTCAAGCTCGATCCGGCGCGCATGTGGTTTACCGTTTTTGCAGGCGATGACCAGGTTGGCCCGGATGAAGATGCCGAGAACTTCTGGGAAAAAGTAGGCGCGCCCCGCGAACGCATCCTGCGATTTGGCCGCAAGGATAATTTCTGGCAGATGGGCGAGACCGGCCCATGTGGTCCATGCAGCGAAATTCATTACTACATGGGCA
>JACCVY010000244.1 GCA_013697915.1 Blastocatellia bacterium
ACGTGTTGAGCCAGAACAACGCGGGAGCGGTAGCCGTGCCGGCGCCGGAAACCATCCAGGAGTTCAAGGTCCAGACCTCGCTCTACGACGCGACGTTCGGGCGTGGCGCGGGAGGCAGCGTGCAGGCGGTCACGCGCAGCGGCACGAACCAATTTCACGGCGCGCTCTATGAATACTTCCGCGACGACGCCTTTAACGCTAATAACCCGTTCCTGAAAGCGTCTGGCGTGCAGCGGCCCGTCCTCAAGCGCAACGTCTTCGGCGGGCTGCTCGGCGGCCCCATCAAAACTGATAGAGCCTTCTTCTTCGCCTCATACCAGGGCACGCGCGAGCGCAACGGCGCGTCGCCCAACAGCCTCACGTCCAGCGTTCTCATCGCCCGGGGTTTAACCGACGACCGTTCACAGCAGACCCTGCTCGCAACATTCAGGCCGAGCGGACTGCCCGCGCCCTCCATTCATCCGGCGGCGCTGGACCTGCTGAATATAAAACTGCCCGGCGGTCAGTTCCTGATCCCCACGCCGCAGGCCGACGGGCGCTACTCAGGCTCGGCCATCTCCACTTACCGCGAGGACCAATTCAACGCGAACGTTGACTACCGCATCAGCGCAAACGACTGGCTGGCGGTGAAGTTTTTCTTCTCGAACGCGCCGCAGTTCTTTGCGCTTCCAAGCGGTGGCGCCAACGTGCCGGGCTTTGGCGCAGATCAAAAGCAGAACAACCGTCTGATCTCCGTTCAGGACATTCACACCCTCAGCCCGAGAACCGTCAACGAAGCTCGTGTCGGCTACAGTTTTGTTCTCCGGGACCAGTTCGGTCGCAACCCAATTAAAGATTCCGATGTCGGCATCGCTCGGTCAAATGCCAACGCTTATCCTGGGCTTGGTGTGATTCGCATCGGTGCTGGCCAGGCGCTGACCATCGGCAATGCCGGCACTTTTGTAGACCTTAAGTTCGACAACTCTGCGATTACGCTGGTTGACATTCTCTCTATCACACGGGGGCGTCACAGCGTCCGCACGGGCGGCGGGATCATCTCTTACCGGACTAATGTGACGACGAATAACAACCGGCGCGGCCAGATAGTTTTCCAGGGCTTCAACAGTTTCCTGCTCGGCCTGGCTACCAGCTCGGTGAATGGGGAGGGCATCAACACCCGCTTTCTGCGCGCGGCTGATTACAGCCTCTTTCTCCAGGATGATTGGAAGTTATCGCAGAAGCTTACGCTCAATCTCGGCTTGCGCTACGAGCTGGACCTTCCGCCTTACGAGACGCGCGGCGCGCTGGCGACTTTCGACCCGGCGCTTTATCAACCGAGAATGGAGGTGGACGCGAGCGGCAACCCCGTTGGCCCGCCCATCGGCGGATTCGTGCAGGCAGAGAATGTGATTCCTCAATACGACTTGCAGGAGGTGCCCAACGTCGGCAAGCGCGTCGTCACGAGCGTTGACCCGAACAACTTCGGCCCGCGCGTCGGCTTTGCTTACTCCCCGCTCGATACAGGGCGGCTGGTAGTGCGCGGCGGCTATGGCATTTTCTATTCGCGGCCATCAACGGCTTACATTAACAACACCATCAGCTCTCCGCCGACGTATGCCACCCGCCGGAGTCCGGCGGGCGCTACGGTTCGTTTGGAGAATCCTTTTGTCGATCTGCCATCGCAAGATCAATTCCCTAAGTTCGTGCCGGGTGTCGCTCTCTCCAGCCAGACATTTGATCGCCGTATGCGCACGGCTTACTTTCATCAGTACAACACCAGCCTTCAGTATGCGTTGGGCAAAGACCTGCTGCTCGAAGTCGCCTACGTCGGTACAATGGGGCACAACCTACTCCGCAACGTCCGTATCAACCAGGCGCGGCTTGCCAGCACGCAACAGCCGATTGTCAATGCCGTGACCGGACAAGTGATTACTATCAACACGCCTGCGAACGCCATACTGCGAGCGCCGTATCAGGGCGCCGACATAGCGGGCTTTCTTCAGTTTCAGTACACCGCCAAGTCGGCCTACAACTCGCTACAGATGAGCCTGACCCGGCGGCTCTCTAAAGGGCTGCAACTGCTCGCTTCGTACACCTACGCGAAGTCGATCGACAACGCCTCCGGCCAGGCAGAAATTGACACGTCGACCATCCTCGGCAACCAGTTTGACGACCGAGCGAACCGCGGCGTCTCCGACTTCGACCGCACGCACCGCTTCGTCTTGAGCTACCTGTGGGACCTGCCGCGCCCGGCTTTCGCGGCGCGCTCAAACGCCGGGCGGTTGCTGCTGTCCGGCTGGCAGGTGGCGGGCATCATCACCGCGATGTCAGGTCAGCCGTTTGACATCGTGGATTCCAACGCGGGCTCGTTTTATTTCGGGGCAAACAGCGGACTCTCCCGGCCGAGTTGGGCGCCCGGCGCGACGCGCACCACGGCGACCAGCAACGTCCCGCCCGGATATTTCTTCAACCCTTTCGCCTTCGTCCGGCCCGTCGTGCAGAATGGTCAACTGATACCAAGCTCGAACGGTACGGCCGTCGCGGGCGCGCAAGGCACAGACATCGGCAACGTCGGGCGCAATGTCTTGCGGGGGCCGCGACAGTCGAACGTGGACTTCTCCGTCATCAGGCGCTTCCCGTTGGGAGAAGCGAAGAGCGTCGAGTTCCGTGCCGAGTTCTTTAACCTGTTCAATCGCGTCAACTTCGACAACCCCGTCAGCAACCTCAACGCCGTTCCGTCTTCCGGCATTAATCAGAACACCGGCCAGATAATTCCCGGCAACGCGGGCGATTTCGGGCGCATTAACTCCACCAGTAATAACCCACGGCTGATTCAGTTCGCCCTGAAGCTCAATTTCTGAGCGCCATTTACTTAAGTTGAAGATGCGGGTCTGCAGGCGAGCGCTCGTTTCCAAGGAGGGCGCGCAATGTCTTCGGCAACCGCCGCCGACGATTTTCGAGCGTCTTACATTCCTTCCATTCGGTGAGACAAACTTGTGACAAGACTACACGCGAACAGGTAGGAACAGGTAACAGTAGATGGAAGAAAGTTGTCTCGCTCTCGTTCGCAAGGGGATGCAGACTGAAATTGGATTGCCAATAAACTCGTTGTTTTCGATGTTAAATCGAGAAATGAAACGGCTTTAGGACCTGCTGATAAGAAACAGAAAGGGCGACTTACTGACTGTCGCCCTTAAATCACTGCTACGATTGAGAATAATGGTGAGCCGAGCAGGGCTCGAACCTGCGACCCGCTGATTAAGAGTCAGCTGCTCTACCAACTGAGCTATCGGCCCATCAAGCGGAAGAAAATTATACGTGGGTAAACTCGCAAGTCAAGGC
>JACCVY010000173.1 GCA_013697915.1 Blastocatellia bacterium
TAGAAAGCTCATCCACGGAGGTGGTGACGGTCCAGGAGGCGCTGGACGCGCTGGAGGCGAGTTACGCCCGGCCCAAGGCAATGGCGGCCCCACGGCCCGCTGTGGCGCTAGAGATTGATGACCACGAGCTGTTGGAGTTGGCGCGGAATGCGAAGAACGGGGCTTTGTTCCGACAGCTTTACGATCAGGGAGATACCTCGCGCTACCAACATGAAGACGGAACTACGGACGACTCGGGCGCGGAGATGGGGCTTTGTAACCTGCTGGCGTTCTGGTGCGCCGGGGATGAAGTGCGGATGGACCGGCTGTTTCGTGGTTCGGCGCTGATGCGCGACAAGTGGGAGCGGGCGGATTACCGAGAACGGACCCTGAACAAGGCTATTCTCGGTCAGACAGCGTTCTATGAGCCTTCAATTTCCGTACAAGTAAAGCAGCCGACGTTGCGGGTCGTGGAGGGGGGAAGGAATGGCAATCATCCACAGGAGGGGAGGGCTTCCGTCGTTAACGTCGTTTCCGTCGTTACGTCGTCACGAATTCCGGAAGCGCCGAAAAACCTTGAGCCAGAGGCTCTTTATGGTCTCGCGGGGGACGTGGTGAGAGCTATCGAACCGCACACGGAGGCTCATCCGGCGGCGCTGCTCTTCTCCTTTCTGACTCGCGCCGGATGTACGTTTGGTCCGAAAGCTCACGTCTATCGGGACGGCGGCAGGCACGCGGGAAACGAATTTACCTGTTTGGTTGGCACTTCAGGAGTGAGCCGTAAGGGGACGGCAGGCAGACGCATTGAAGAGGTGTTCAAATATGGTGAGGATCATCAATATAAGAAGAATAATACTATTAATTGTAATTGGACCATTTTGTCTACATGTCATGGGCTGGGGAGCGGGGAGTCACTTGTTGCCTCTCTCTGCGATGAAGAGGGCGCTTTGGGGGCTGATGATTTGCGCCGTCTGGTAATGGAAGAAGAGTTTTCAAAGGTCCTGAAGGTTATGCGACGAGAGGGGAGCACGCTTTCCGAGAACCTTCGCTCTGCGTGGGATGCCGGAGTCCTGGCCTCGCGTACCAAGGGCAAGAAGATGGAAGCAAGGGGGGCGCACGTTTCAGTAATGGGGCATATCACCCTCGACGAATTGAAGATTGAGTTGGGGCAATCCGCCTTGTGGAACGGCTTCGCTAATCGCTTCCTGTGGGTATGCACGCAACGGGCACACCTGTTACCGCGCGGCGGTGGAAAAGCCCCGATTGCCTCCTCTGTCTATCAACTCCATGAGGTGCTCAAGATTGCTCGCATGGTTGAGGAAGTAGACTTTGACGATCAGGTTCACGAGATGTGGGACGGGGGTGGCCTGTACGCACTGCTGACCGAGAGGCCATCTGGCTTGTTCGGCGCGGTGACGAGCCGGGCCGAATGCCATGTGACCCGGCTGGCGCTCATCTACTGTCTCCTGGATAAGGAGCAGGTCATTCGACGACCGCACCTCCTGGCCGCTCTTGCTTGCTGGGAATATAGCGAGCAATCCTGCCGTTATATCTTCGGGAGCGCGACAGGCAATGAATACGCCGATCAGATCGAGGAATGGCTGCGTGAGGTCTACCCAGGATATCTTACCCGCCAGGAGATCAGAGACAAGTTTCTGCGGAACGCCCCCGCTGGCCGGATCGCGGATGGATTAGACCTTCTTGAGAGCAGCGAGAGAGCCATGCGGAGCAAGCTTGAAACCAAAGGACGACCCGCTGAAATCTGGACATGGAATCAGTTACGACGTAACGACCTAAACGACGGAAACGACGGAAGTCCACTGAAGCGGGCAAGGCAATTGGTTTGAAGTAGAGTGCCATGAATTGAGTAATACGAGGGAGCAAGCGAGGGCACGATGGACCGAGAGAGACAAGAAAAAATCGACCGGATTGCATACGCAGCTTTTAGCGAGGGTGGCAGTTCTCTCGCTGGCTTGGAGTTATTGCTGGAGGCCGCGCTCGAAACACTGGCTGATGTTCGGCAGCTACGTACTGAAGAGGGTGTTCTGCCCAAGGCGCTCGCCTGGGTTGTGGAACTTGTGAGTGCGGCGCGTTGGCAGGTCCACTTCCGGCTAATCACCGAGTTGCAGGTGGCGGTCACAGAAAAGATGCAGCGGTCGGGCACGGATCCAATTAGCCCAGGATTGCAGCTTGATCCCCAGCGCGCCTTTAGCGTGGCGCAAAAGCGGGAGATTTACCTGCGGGGCGATGGTCATTGTCAAGCCTGCGGTCAGCCTTTGGACTCAGACTGGCACGCTGATCACATCTTGCCTCATTCACGAGGCGGACGAACAGATATCATCAACGGCCAAAGTCTCTGTCAGCCATGCAATAGTCGCAAGCACGACAAAGTTCTATCGATTGATCTTGGGCCATGACATGGCCTACACCCCGCAGACGAAGCTTGAACTCAACATTCACCCAACTAAACTACCAACGAAGCAACCTACCAGAAAGCGAGAAACGAAAATGCCTGTTGTCAGCACGACCAAGGATCGCCCGCTCTGCCCGGCTGGCCCGCATCTGCTCAAGTTGATGGACGTGGAATCGAAGCTGATGCCCGGCTTCGAAACTACCGTGGAAAGCGAAAACTGGATCTGGCAGTTCCATACCAAGAAGGTCGCCGAGGATGGCAGCCCCTACGAGGTGACCGTATTCACTCGCACCCACTACGGCCCCGCCCGCGCCAAGTTAACTTGGTTATTGGACATGATGGTCCCCGGCATCACGCCCGAGCAGGCGGAGGGTCTCGATACCGACGCGCTGATCGGTCAATCGTTCAAGGCGCAGATCAAGCACAGCAAAGGGATCAAGGATCCGACGCGCACCTTTGCCGAGGTGGTGTTTCTGGAACCGCTGACCCCGCCTGCGGGCGCGAAGCCAGCGGCGAAGAAGGCGGAGGCGGAGGTGGAGGACGATTTCGCCGATCCGTTTGCGGAGGCTTGAGAACATAGATGCCACTTGACGGGTCGGCTGGTTATGGCAAAGGAACAGAAAGAAAGCAACGGGACATGAGGGACTATCAATGGTTCCACTGGCAACTATGGCTGAAGGTGACGGCAAACAACGATTGGGCGAGCCCAACGTATCACTATGTCGATTTGAACGGCGGGCCGGGAGAGGTCAACGGGATTGTGGGCAGCCCTATCCTAGTAGCGCAAACCATGGCTGAAAGCGGTTCGGATTGGCATGCTTGCGTCTGCGAGCGTGATCCAGAAAGTATGGAGCGACTGCGGTCTTGCAAGGCAGCTCTACCGGCGGTTGTCGCCGCCCGAATACGGTTGTTTGCAATGGATCATCAGGAGGCTGGTGATGGAATCATCAAGGCCATCCACAATCGGCGAGCGGGGCGGACACCTTTGGGATTGATCTATGCTGATCCGAACGGCACTGAACTCAACGAAGAGATCGAGACGGCCTTGAAGATCACGAAGGCTTTTCCGCGAATGGATGTGTTGCTGCACATGAGCGCAACCACGATCAAACGATGTCGGACTGTCTTTGGGCGGCCCTCGTTTGTGGAGCGCCTGGAAGTGTTGAAAAAGCGGCATCTGTTGATTCGTGAACCGTGCACCGCCCATCAGTGGACGTTCGCCCTCTTGACCAATTGGGCGGGGTTTCCTGATTGGGCGAGCCATGGGTTTCACTCCTCTACGAGTCCGACTGGGTCTGCTGTGCTGGAGCGACTCAACCTAACCACGGAAGAACGCAGGCGAAAGAATGCGCCACCAGCGCAGGAAGGGTTGGGGCTATGACGACTCGACGCGTTGACAAATTGAAGCCACATCCGGCTAACCAATCGATCTACGGAGACAAGCCGAACAAAGCCCTTATCGATAGCGTGAAGGCGAACGGGGTTCTGAACCCTCTGCTGATCACGTGGAACAACCGGATCATCAGCGGGCACCGTCGCTATCGAGCGGCCGAGAAAGTAGGGCTCACGAAACTCCCTGTGGTCGTGTTCGAGTCGCGAGATGAGGATTTGATCCTTGCTGCGTTGATCGAGAGCAATCGGCAGCGAAAGAAGACGAAGTTGATGATTGCCAACGAGGCAAGAGAGTTGTCGGAGATCGAACGTCGCAGTGCAGCAGCGCGAGAGGCAGCCACGCAGTTCAAACCAAAGGTTCTGGAAATTGGCGGAGGGATCACCTCTTCAGAGGAACGGCTGCTTGTGATGGAGGCACAGCAGTTGCTTGAGGGCGAGCCTTGGGAGGTGGTCGAGCCATCGTTACGTCACGCACTGGCTGATCCCGATCTTGATCTTTCCGAGACAGAGGTCGAGCGCGAGATCGAATGTGCCAAGCTCCGCCACGAATGGGATGAGGACGCGGATGAGCAGCCGAGCGAGCCGGCTTTGCTACCGGTAGCAAAGCCGGTACATACTCACATTGAAGTGGCCGCGAAGCTGGATATCACTCCTGCAACGGCACGGAATGCTATTGCTGTTGGCACTGCTCTCAAGCAACTGAACGAGAGTGAGGACCCCGAGGATAAGGCAACGGCGAGTTTGATCACGGATGCCCTCGAAGAGCGCGGCTTCAAGCCAGCAGCGGCACTGATTCCGAAGCCAGCGATCAACGGTCGGGGGCGTGAGTTGACGATGATTGAGTCAACGGCAGGAGCCAAAGTTGCTACGCTCAATAAGACCAACGATAAGGTGTCTTGGGCGTGGTGGACCTGGAATCCGGTAACAGGCTGCTTGCACGATTGCCCTTACTGTTACGCCCGCGATATTGCGGAACGGCACTATCCTCAGAAGTTTGTGCCAACCTTCCACGCCGACAAGCTTAAAGCACCCAGCAATACAAGGGTTCCAGTGAGCCAAGATCCTCGGAGTCGGCGGATTTTTACTTGTTCGATGGCTGATCTATTCGGCAAGTGGGTGCCACAAGAATGGATTGATGCCGTGTTTGCCGAGACTCGCGCTTGTCCGCAATGGGAATTTCTCTTCCTGACCAAGTTTCCGCAACGGCTGGCAGAAATCGAATGGCCAGATAACGCGTGGGTGGGAACCACAGTAGATCGTCAGTATCGCGTGGAAATTGCCGAGAAGGCGTTTCGCGGTGTGAAGGCTGGGGTTAAATGGCTGTCCTGTGAGCCAATGTTGGAGCCATTGAAGTTCACGAGCTTGGAGATGTTTGATCTAGTCGTCATAGGAGGAGCCTCTCGGAGCAGTAAGACTGACGAGTTCTGGCCTCCGCTGGAATGGATGATCGACCTTTACAACCAAGCGCGAGCCGCAGGATGTCACGTGTACTTCAAACCGAACGCCAATGGCGACAAAACGCCAGTACCCCAGGAATTGCCCAGATCGAGAGTATTGCAAGCGCAGGAGGCATTGGCGGTGTGATGCCCACCGCCGCCCGTCCCTGGAAGCTCTCCCGCCGACTGGCGATGCTTGCCGGGGAGCAGCGCATCGCGGCAGCCAGGGCTCGCCTGAAGCCGGGCTGCCCGCTCGCTGGAGTCGCGCTACTCGTGGATGTGGCGGGGCGCTTGCGGGGGGCCTTGCGCATCGCCGACGTGGAACGGGAAGCGGCGCTGGCTATGGTCGCGGAGGCTTATGTTTTGCTGAAGCTGCTGTTGGAAGATGAGGAATGAGATGACCGAGGAACAGGAGCCCACGGTTGAGTACGTGCGCTGGGGCAATCACACGTTCAAGATCACGCGCTCGGGCGATTTGTCGCCAATCCATGGCGTGGTGCTAGACACCCGGCAGGGCACGCTGACATTGCCGCCGCGGGAACCGGAAAGCGGCAAAGAAAGCCGATCCGCATGACTCTCGCCAACTCCTCCCCTTGTTCCTGTTGCCGCGATCAACTCGGCCTGATGACCCGGCCTTGTCCCGTCTGTGGCAAGCAGAAGCGGGCTAACTCCGCCGTAGCCGAGGTTTACGGAGTCAGGACGGGGCAGTACATCCGTGAGGAGCACCGGGTGAGATACACGGCGAGAGTTTGGGAGGAGGCGCAATGACGGAGGAACGCTTGCAGATCCTCAACCGGTTGGGGGCGATCCAGCAGCAGTTTGAGGCGCTGGAGGCAGAAATCCAGTCAGCCGTCACGCG
>JACCVY010000264.1 GCA_013697915.1 Blastocatellia bacterium
GGGTGAGTGCTAAGCGTGCTGCCGGCATTCGCGCCCGTGTTTGAGAAGTAGTCCATGCAGGTATTTTGCGAGCTTCCGTCAGTGGACTGGTGGTCAAGACCGAAGGTATGACCGACTTCCTGACACATCACGTGCAATTTCTCGTTCGGGTTGTTGTACGTGGAGGAATTGAAGTAGGTGTCATTCATCTTGGCCGAGCCCTGCGTAATATGGGTGCCGCCAGTGATGTTGATCGAGGCTAGCCCGAGCCAACCATTATTACCGTAGGTGTTGTTACAAACCTGCACCGTGCCGGCCACCATTGCGCATTTTCTACTTGAAGTGCTGATGTACGGCGCGAGGTTCATCACTGTGGATACGTTCCAATCCGACACCGCAGTGTTGAAGTAGGTTGGCCAACCGTTGGTCGTGTTATTGGCGATTCTAAGGGTGAATGGGTTAGAGGTGCGCGCCCAATGATAGCCGCCCCACGAGTGACTTGCGGAAACGACGGACGCAAAAATCGCAACGGCAGTCAAGACCACGGTGACGATAAGCGTACGTCGGCGAGAACTTGTGACCATTAAATTTGACTTCCTTTCAGATTGTAAGGTTGATACCGAGCCCTATCCCCGGGTCGCTCCCACGCGAACGGTGAATAGAACGTTGTTGATGCGGTTACAATATTCCTCTTCGCTGGACTAGTCAACGATTTTTGGACGTGGTATTGCCCGCAATCTTAATATAATAATCAAGGTTTAGCGTCAGGCTGGAGGTTGAATATCAAGCGGTCGAATGTCTATCTTTGTACGAAACGACCAGCAGGTGAGGCCCTTTACTATGCAATTCAAGGTGATTTCACTCTCGCTATTTAGCGCATCTCTCGTTCTAGGACAGTCGACTTTACATCGTCACCGTATAAGCCCTGTCAAAGGTCATTCTTCAAAGGCATCGAACGCCCTGTCGGGGACGGAATATCTTGATCTGGCCAACCGGCTTCGCTCAGCGGGAGCAAACGCCAAACTTACCACTAAACGGGTGCGGCAACCTTTTTTCTCTATCCCGGGACGAATCGTTAGTATCAACGACGAGAGTGTCCAGGTGTTCAAATTTACCAGCGCCTCCGCGGCAGAGGGTGCGGCAAAGCGCGTTGCTCCTGACGGTATGACAATTGGTACCAGCAAGCCATCGTGGATGGCCACCCCTCATTTCTTTAAACGCGGGAAGTTGATTGTTCTCTATGTTGGTGTGAACGAATCCATCCTGAGGATGCTTAGTGCGAGCCTGGGCGGTCAATTTGCCGGTAACTAACGTTGGCTCCATCCGTCGTCCCGGTAGAACTCAGGATCTATCGGAAAAGCGTCTAACCATTAACACGACAAACTGACAGGCTACTCCGAACTTTTGAGGAATTAGGTCCAACCAGAACGGAGCGGCTTTGCCGCCTTCCGTGCGGAAAGGCTCTGCCTTTCCGTTAAGCTAATGAAAAAAAGGCTATGCCTGTCTAGTCCGTCGAGGCGTAGCCTCTCACTGTAAAAATAGGGCAGCCGGAAAGGCAGAGCCTTTCCGCACGGAAGGCGGCGAAGCCGCAGCCAACCTGGTTATGCGCGCCGGGCGGTTTTGACAACTCAATTCGAGGCACTCAAGGCAAACTGTACCGGTTCAAATTAGCGCCGCTTGATCTCGTCGGCATGCGCCTTTAGGATTGCGCCTTCCAATGAATAGCAACTGAGGTCACTCGAATTTTGTGGAAAGCATTCATGCACGGGCGCGAGCGCGCCGCTCACGAGCGAGATAACAATCGCCTGGTGCGGCCATTTGATTGGGGACTGCAATTCATCATTGACCATGTGAACGGCGACGACCCGCGCGCAGTGCTCAAACAATACAGCCGGCAGGCGATGGCCAACAGCGAAGAGTTCTACGCGCTGCCTGAAATTTCTGACTTTAAGCTGAGCGGCGATCAGTTAACCTGGACCAGCGCTATTCATACGCCTGATGCGGAAAACAATCTGGCGCGCGCGCGTTATTTTCCCGTTAATGAAAAGCGAGCGCGCCAGCCGCGCGCGGCCGTTGTAGTTTTGCCGCAATGGAATGCGCAGCCGGAAAGCCACGTCGAAGCGTGCCGCATCTTCAACTTCATTGGCCTGTCGGCGCTGCGTTTGACGCTGCCTTATCACCAGGAGCGTAGGCCGGCGAATCTGGAACGGGCGGATCATTTGGTTAGCACGAATGTGGGCCGGACGATCCAATCAATGCGACAGAGCGTACTTGATACGCGCGCTGCGGTGAGATGGCTTAAAAGTGAAGGTTATGAACGAATTGGGATTCTGGGCACAAGTGTTGGATCGTGCATAGCGTTTCTCGCTTTCGCGCATGAGCCTGACATCAATGCGGGAACTTTCAATCACGTCTCCGGTTACGTTGCCGACGTAGCCTGGCGCGGATTATCCACTCTTCATTTGCGCGAAGGATTTGCTAATCATCTAACACTGGAAGAACTGCGGGAGTATTGGGCGCCGATTAGTCCAGTGCCCTTTATCGCTCGTTTGCCCGAGATGGGGCGGCGCCCGATGCGCTTCATTGCGGCGCGCTATGACCTGACCTTTCCTATAGATCTGACACAGCAAACAATCGCCGAAGGGAAACGCTACAATTTACCGCTCGACGTTGTCTGGTTGTCGTGTGGTCACTACACCATGGCTGACATGCCCTGGAAAGCAATCGATGCCTGGAAGATTGCCACGTTCATGCGAAAGCATTTGAAGTAGGGCCTGCGTTTTGACTGGGACTTGAATAACAAACTGCGTTTTACTGGGACCGCGGGCGCCTCGCCCGCAACGAGCGCGTAAGCGCGAGTGACTGCTTTCGTTAATCAATCTCGATAATGGACGACGGCGGGCGAGACGCCCGCGGTCCCAGTAAAAGCATGAAGCCCTCCTCCAAGACCGTTGGCTCCCTTCTCGATCAACTCGATGCCTTGAAGAAGAGCTTCGGTTCACGCGAGAGCCGAAGCGTGGAACAACTTCTGTTCCGGATTAGTCGAGCAAAGATTAATGACGCCGAATCGCTGGTGCGTTTTCATGAGTTGCTTCTCTTCATTTGCGCGTACCCACAAAGCGCACGTGCGAGACTCCTGGCCGACTCGTTACTCAAAAGTTTTTCTCAACGCAGCGAAGCTTTGCGCGCCGCTGAAATCGATCTGGACTCGCTTGAGCATCCGGAAGTTTCCGGCATCGCCGGCCTTTCTGTCACCGACACCTTCAGTTTCTTCATCGTTCGCTGGTTGTTAAATAGCCATCCGAGCCAGGTGAAACTCTATTGGGATTGGTTTGAAGACGAAAACCGTCTGGGCCAGACGTGGCCCCGATTTATGCCGTTGCTCGAAGAGGACGCGGCAGTCGAGGCAAATATTCCGTTTCGAACCTGGCTGCGAGCGACGCGGCCACGCACCGAAAAAGATCTGCAGTGGCTTGTTCGCCAGTTTGATTCGCTAAACCGAACTGAAAAAGAGAAAGCGGAACTTTACGATTCGCAGCAGCTTTATGTGAATTGGAAGCCGGCGTATGACGCGACTCGGACCGGTATGCGCCTTCCTGTTCGCAAGCTTTTCATTCATCGCGAGCCGTTACTTCGCCGCAAAGATGTATCGCTGCCAGCGGAACTGGAGAAACCGTCGCCGGCGTTGCAACTGCTGTCGCCGAAGCAGGGCGAAGCGATTCTTGACCTGGCCCGCGAGGCTTCAACGACGCGCTATCGCGAGCTCTATGGATTTACGCACGGCGACGCCAAAAGAGTTTTTAAGGCAAACATCGGACGCGGTGTAGATATTTTAATGGCCGGCTTGCCCGCCGAGTGGCGCCTGCCTTTGCGCGCTTATCACGCAGCCTTGATTTTTAAGAATGGCGTGCCGGTTGGATATTTCGAAGGGCTTTCGCTTTTTGAGCGCATGGAAAGCGGGTTCAATCTCTACTACCAATTTCGCGATGGCGAAACGGCCTGGCTTTATGCGCGCCTGCTAAACATCTTTCGGCGCCTGCTCGGCGTGACTGCTTTTTCTCTCGATCCCTATCAAATTGGTCACGAAAACGAAGAAGGCATCGAATCGGGCGCGTTCTGGTTTTATCGCAAGCTTGGTTTTCGTCCCACAAATCCAGACATTCGAAAACTAGTTGCGCGGGAAGAAGAAAAACTCGCGACGCGAGCCGCGTATCGAACGTCGGCGGCGACGCTGCGCAAGCTCGCTGCCGGACCGATGATTTTTGAGTTGGACCAATCACATGTTGGCGATTGGGATCGGTTCCAGGTTCGCAATATTGGTCTTGCCGTGCAACGACAAATGGCGGACAAGTTCCAAGGAAGCGCAGAAAGAATTCGCGAGGCTTCGGTTAAATCCCTGACGGAAGCTATAGGGGTTCGCACCACGAGTTGGCGTGAGACAGAACTAACAGTGTTGCGCGATTTCGCTGTGCTGTTGAGCATGGTTCGGGACCTTGGCCACTGGACCACCATCGAGAAACAGCAGCTCGTTCAAATCGTTCAGGCCAAGGCCGGCCGAGATGAAGCAAGATATTTGAAGCTGATGCACAAGCATGAGCGCCTGCGGAAAGAAATGATTCGACTGGGCTCTTGAGCTCAAATCAAAGCGGGCGGGGGCAAGCCCACCTTCCCGACCTGAGAGGCTACGGAAGTGGTTCGTATTCCTGCTGATGTTTAGCTCACAACTTGGAAGAGTTTCTCCAAGATATTTCAGCTCGAGGTCAGGAAGGTGGGCTCGCCCCCGCTCTTACAGGCGAGCAACCGGTGCTCGAAAATCTTGTCTTCGGAAAAGTTCCCGAGTTTGGCGAAATACTCCGCCGACCGATCGAGAGCATTTTCCGGTACTAAGCCAACAATTTCGGTGCCGTCGATTTCCAAGCCCAGCCGAACAGCCTCGTCGCGAACAGCGTTATAGGCCGCGGTCATGCCGGTTGTTTCGTAATTCACCAAATTCATCGACACCTGCACCAGCCCGCGTGTTGAGAGCGTGAAGCCGAGGGCCTTAACAAACGGCAGACCGCCGTGCCGCGCGCGCACCGTGCGAGCAATTTGTCTTGCTACCGCAACGTCAGACGTTTTGAGATTGACGTTGAAGGCAATCAAAAACGGCCGAGCGCCCACGGCGATCGCACCGGCGGTTTCGTGGACCACAAGTGGACCAACATCGGGCGCGCGCGCCGGCTCGACTGCGATTTGTTCGCGCAATAACTCCAACGCCCCGCGTCGCACATCTTCCAAATTCACGCGGTCGGGCTTAAGCGCTGCCCGTTCGTAAAAGAACACTGGAATCGATAGCTCGTTTGCGATGCGCGCGCCGGCTTCGTAGGCCAGGCGAACGCAATCCTCCATGGTCACGCCGCTGATAGGGACAAAAGGAAGCACGTCCGTTGCACCAAGTCGGGGATGCTCGCCTTTATGCGCGCGCATATCGATCAACTCCGCGGCGCGGGTGACGACGGCCACTGCCGCGTCAACAATCCTTTCCGGCGTTGCTACAAAAGTTATGACCGAACGGTTGTGATCCGGATCGATATGCCGGTCGAGCACGCAGGCGGTCTCGACGGTTTCAATCGCGCGCGCCAACGCCGCGACCGTTTCAGTATTGCGGCCTTCGCTGAAGTTTGGTACACACTCCACCAGGGCATTGCCGATTGTCGATTGCCGATTGCCGAGTTTCATTTTCTGAATTTTGGGCTTGGAACTTTGATCTTTGTTCCTTATTCTCAGGCTCGCAGCGGAAACTATTGAAAGCCAGGTACCAGGCACAAAATACTAGCACGAAGTTAAATCGGCAATCGGCAATCGGAAATTGAAACCGGCAATGACTGACCGTTTCATCGACCAACACAAAAACGCCTGGCAGCGTTTAGAGGAACTGCTCAAGCTGTTGGATAGCAGTTCACTGCGCCGTCTGCATCGCGAAGAGGTGCGCGAACTGGGCCGCATCTACCGGCGCACCGCATCCGACCTGGCGATCGCGCGCGCTGAATCGCGCGATCCGCGCCTCATAAACTATCTGAACAATCTGGTCATACGCGCACACGGCCGGATCTATCAGGCCGACGCCGAGGCCTCGTCGCGCATTGGCAAATTTTTTGCGCACGACTTTCCGGAAACGTTTCGCCGCACCTGGCGTTACACGATGTTTGCCTTCGGGGTTTTTCTAATATTCGCCGTCATCGGTTTTATCGGCACCCGTCACGATCCGGAGTTTTCTGAACTGGTTGGTGTGCCGCCGGCATTTCGCGAACTCTACATCGAAACCAGAACACACTGGTGGGAAGACTTGAACGAAGCCAATCAGGTGGGCGCCAGTTCAATCTTTACTCACAACATCCAGGTGACAATATACACATTCGCATTCGGCGCTTTGTTTGGCGTCGGTACGTTGTTCTATCTTGCATACAATGGGGCCACGATTGCTGCGGTGCTGGCGCTCACTTACCGCGCTGGTTTTGGTAACGACTTGCTGACGTTCATGGTGGGCCACGGCGTAATCGAGTTGACTTGCATCTTCATTGCGGGCGGCGCCGGCTTGCTGATTGGCAGCGCGCTGCTGGTCCCGGGAGATTTGTCACGCAGCGACGCGCTAAAAAGCCGTGGCAAGGAAGCGGGCCGGCTGATGATGGGCGTGGCGGCATTACTGGTGGTCGCGGGGATTATTGAAGGCTTTATCTCGCCGGCGCCGATTCCGGGAGCTATCAAATTCACTGTTGCCGGCGTCGCCGGCATTGCGCTCTACTCGTACCTACTACTCGCAGGCCGCGATGCTCCTGAGTGAAGCAAACTGATAGTTTGCTTCGGTTCATTGCCGCTCAACTTGAAGTCTCGGCAACCGACGCGAACTAAGAGTTTGCTCTATAAAAATCGGGGAATCTGCAAAGTAGCAACGCTCGGGCGTCGTCTAATTTACAGATTCCCCGTGATTTGCCTGAGTAAATCGTTTCTACCTGGGCGAAGGCGAAGTCATCGAGTGGGTCATTGGCGAAGCCGCATTCATCGGCATGCCTGGCGAAGCCGAACTCATTGCGTGCGTTGCCGGTGTGCCGTGATGAAAGACCGCCAACCATTTTCCATCGCGCATGGCCCAGATGGTTGTGTGGTGCTCTTCAGCCGGCTTGGCGCCCGGGTTCGTCACTAAATAAGTCACCAGCGCCGCATCGCTATCAATATTGAGCGTCTTGAAGTCGCTGATGGTCGACTTTGAGAAATCCAAACCCTTCACGTCGTTTATGATCCCTGCTTTGTCCCAAACGCCATTGGGTTCAACTTCGATGACATCCGTAGCCAGCATGTTCGCGAAAGCGTCGTATTGTCCGGCCTTAAGAAAATCCCAAATCATCTTTTCATTAGCGATGGGATCGGAAGTCGCTGTCGCTTGAGCCGGCGCAGTAGCGGATGACGGCGCAGCCTTTTTCGTACCGGCAGAAGGTGGCGGCATGTTCATCACGTCGCATTCCTGGTGATAAATGGCAAGCCACTTGCCGGCGCGGTTGGCCCATGCCGAGCTGGCGTGGATAGAGGCAGGCGGAAAATCTTTTCCTTTGAATTTTCCTTTGATGCTCGCATTGTAGACCACCACGTAGGCGTCCTTATCTACAGACAGGAATTTCCAGTCGCTAAATATGACTTCGCTGGGCTCGAAATCTTTAACCATGGTGACTGATGCAGCTTTGTCCTGGACGCCGTCAGCGGTAACTTCCAATTGAGCACTGTCAAGCATGGCGGCAAATCCGTCATAGTCCTTTTTCGTGATGGTGTCCCAGATCGCCTTTTCTTTGGCGATTGCGTCAGCTTGGGTCATGGGCGGCGCAGCCGGTTTCTCACCACCGAAATTACTGTTTACAGTTTCTCGATTCGCCGGCGGCGCGGTACACGCAGCCGCGACGATCAATACCGAGATCAATACGAACAACTTTTTCATGAGTGGGCTCCTAGCGTTTTATTAATCGAGCGCCGTGGTTTCTATTCCAAAGCGACGAATTAGTCAAGGATTTCGCAGGCGGCAGCTACAATATCCGTCCGATTCGCCCCGAATTCGATGGGCTCGGAGCGACGAAACTAATGTTTCTCGGCTTACGTAGTATGCGAACAGCGCCTGGTCAGTTTTGATTTCGTTCTGTGAAAACTGGCAATTGACCCGCATAGATCGCGACATTTTCGCATTTAGTCTCCCTTTTGACCATTCAATACCAACGACTTTCTTTACAAAAAACGTACTTGCGTACGAAATAATGGAGCATCGTATGACCAACTCGCAAAAATCTTTCACCGGGTTCGCTTTATTGATCGCATTCGGCGTGCTGACTGTGTTCGGACAAAACGGACACAACTTCGACGTGGCAGGCATCGATACCAACGCCTCCGCCTGTACCGATTTTTATCAATATGCCAACGGTAACTGGTTGGCGAAAAACCCCATACCGGGAGCTTTTCCAAGCTGGGGCGTAGCGAATGTTCTGAACGAAAAAAACCGCGACGCGCTTCACGAGATTCTGGAAGCCTCTGCCAGGAATACTAAAGCGCCGAAAGGAAGCAGCGAACAAAAGGTAGGCGACTACTACGCGACCTGTATGGACGAAGCGAAAATCGAAGCCGAGGGCCTGACGCCGCTCGCTCCGGAATTTGCGCTCATCGAAAAAATCAAAGATCAAAAAACGTTGCAGCAGGAAATCGCGCATTTGCATTCGCTGGGCATCAATGCGCTGTTCGCATCCGACTCAACTCAGGACTTCAAGAACAGCGCCGAAGTTACCGCGGAAGTTTTTCAGGGCGGACTGGGATTACCTGACCGCGACTACTACACCAAGACCGACGACAAATCCAAAGCCACGCGCGATGCATACCTCAAGCATGTCGCGAAGATGTTTGAATTAATGGGTGACGACGCTACGAAGGCTGCGCCCGAGGCGCAGACGGTGATGCAACTGGAAACGTCGTTGGCGCAAGCCTCGATGACTCGCGTTGAGTTGCGCGACCCGGAACGCATTTATCATCGCATGACCGTGGCCCAGGTCAGCGCGTTAGCGCCTGGCTTTGACTGGCCGGTTTATCTGCGCAGTATGGGAGTGCCGGCGAAGGCGGACGTCAATGTTGCGACGCCGGATTTCTTTAAGGCAATGAATCAGCAATTAGCTTCGGTGCCTTTTGCGAACTGGCAGACCTACCTGCGCTGGCATTTGATCAACAACACCGCAGCGGCTTTGTCCTCGAAGTTTGTGGATGAAGATTTCAACTTCAAAGGCAAGGTTTTGCAGGGATCGACGGAAAATTTGCCGCGTTGGAAACGTTGCGTCGGCGGCACCGATCGCGTTCTGGGCGAAGCGCTGGGCGAAGTATACGTAAAGAAAGCTTTTCCGCCTGCAGCCAAGGCGCGCGCCCTGGAAATGGTGCGCAATCTTGAAGCAGCACTCAAGAGCGACCTCAGCACGCTGAGCTGGATGGGAGACGCCACGCGCAAGCAGGCCATCGTAAAGCTCGAGGCTTTTCTCAATAAGATTGGTTACCCGGACAAGTGGCGCGACTACTCTTCGATGCAGATTGATCGTGGCGCCTACGTCGTCAATCGTTTTCATGCGAACGCTTTCGATAAGCGGCGCGACTTTAACAAGATTGGCAAGCCGGTTGATAAGACTGAGTGGGGCATGTCACCGCCAACTGTTAATGCCTACTACAACCCGCAAATCAACGAGATAGTTTTTCCCGCCGGAATCTTGCAGCCGCCTTACTTCGATGCCGAAGCAGACGATGCGCTTAACTACGGCGGCATGGGCTCGGTTATCGGGCACGAGATGACGCACGGATTCGACGATCAAGGCAGACAGTTTGATTCGACGGGCAACCTTTCCAACTGGTGGACCGACGCGGATATGAAGGCGTTCAAGGAGCGCGCGCAGTGCGTCATCGATCAGTTCAATAGTTTTGAAGTCGAAAAAGGACTGAACGAAAATGGCAAGCTAGTGGTTGGAGAATCAATTGCCGATCTTGGTGGGCTGGTGGTTGCGTATGCCGCTTACCAGAAGGCAATGGAAGGCAAGCCGCGTGTGACTATCGATGGTTTCACGCCAGAGCAGCGATTCTTTCTCGGTTATGCACGCGGCTGGGCCACCAGCACACGGCCGGAGTTTGCACGTTTGCTGGTTAACGTCGATCCGCATCCGTTGCCGAAATTCCGCGTGAATGGACCACTCTCAAACATGCCGCAATTTGCGGCCGCCTTCCAGTGCAAGACCGGTGACGCCATGGTGCGTGCTGACAAAGACCGCTGCCAGATTTGGTAGGGCTCCGAAAGTCGCAAGACTCTCTGTGAGTGCTTCGGGCGCAGAGGTCACAAGGAGAAGAAGCCGCAGATGCCGGCGCGCGCTTCACAAACTTGTAGCTCGTTACCGCAGCATGGATAATGCCTAATCATTTCTGACAGGAGACCTGCCATGACTTTCTATAAACGCTTGTCTAGTTTTTCCTTTGCTGCAACTCTGGTCTTGCTTGCAACGCAGTATGCGTTGGCGCAAACGCCTTTGCGTTTGCCGCGGCCTAGTCAGAAGGCGACCGTGATGCAGACAATCGGCGTCACGGACGTGACCATTACTTACAGTCGTCCCGGCGTGAAAGGCCGGAGAATCTTCGGTGATCCGGTTGCATCTCAAGCCGGCACCAAAGGCGAGGCCACGCTCGATGATCAAAATGCGCGTCCAAAAGATGCGCCGATTGTGCCCTGGGGACACGTCTGGCGCAGCGGCGCAAACGAAGCAACTCAGTTTGTCATCACCGACGACGTTTTGATTAACGGTCAAAAACTTGCTGCGGGCAGCTACAGCCTGCACACCATTCCCACCAAAGATGAATGGACTATCGTCTTCAATGGCACTGCGAACCAGTGGGGCAGCTTCAATTACGATCCGGCCAAAGACACTTTGCGCGTCAAGGTAAAGCCGCAATGGGTCAACGACAATCAGGAGTGGCTGGAGTTTTCGTTTCCGGCAGTCACGCCAAACTCCGCGCAGGTTCTGATCCGTTGGGAAAAAGTGGCGGTGCCTTTCACGGTTGAAGTGCCGAATGTGGAAGCGGTGTGGCGTTCCAAGGTTGATGCCGCTATCGCCGCAAATCCCACTGACGAAGCGATCCCATTGCAGGTGGCCAACGCCTATGCTACCAACGATAAATGGGACGAAGCCTTGAAGTGGGCGGACCGATCGATCAAGGTCAAAGAAACCTTCCGAAATCTTTCAGCCAAGGCGCAATTGCTTTTCCTGGCCGGCCACAAAGACGAGGCCTTTGCGCTGGCGGATCGGGCGCTCGCCAAAGGCAAAGCCGACAAAGTTGATACGACAAATTTTGAAAAGCGTTTGGCAGCAATGAAGGCCGGTAAGATGTGAAGCGACAAATTGATGCTGCGAAACGACCTTCAAGGATCATCACTGGTTTCCAGCCTGCGGAGCAGGCGATAGCGTAAAGTCTCGCACCCAGCCGGGCTTTGCGATTTTCAATTCACGGTTTCCTGGGGTTACTCAACAGCTACGCTTCACCCCAGGCTTTATGCTCTCGCCCGCTCCGCGGGCTGAAACGGTCATCCAAAGCACTCGGCTATGACGAGATTTCCAGGCTAGAATCACCATCATGAAAAACTCAATCCCCTTAATGCTGAATCGGGCGTTAACACTTCTTTTAATTACTGTCTTCGTAGTTTCTCCGGTCTGGGCCACCTGCGGCGGCGGTGGTGGTGGCGGTGTTGGCGGCATGTCAGGCGGTGGCGGTGGCGGGTCGACGCCAACGGTTTATTACGTGCCGTGGAAAGTCAGAGCGCCAAAAGATCCGGCGCCGTTGGGCCTGGTCCTCTACTGGTTTCCCGCCTCAATGGACGAGTTGCAAAAATCGAGTTTGCGCGCTTCGCGTCCGCTTTCTCTCTACGCGACTCAGTGCATTTCCATGGAGGTCGGGGACACACAAGTTCCGAACGCCGACAAATTAATTGGCAGTTCCAAACTCCCCGTGGCGGTGCTGGCAAACGCTGACGGCACGCCCATTACTAAACTTGAGAACACCGGCGGCAAATTGAAGGTCGAGCAAGTTGAGAAACTCGTCGAGAGCGAAGTAAAGCAGCGTGAATCAGCGCTCGATGACCAACTGAAAGACGCCAGGGCCAGGGCGACCGCCGGCGACAAAGAGACCGCCGTCAAACTCTATCGATCGGTCGCCGACCGGAAATGTATGTTTCCCAGGAAGGCCAAAGACGCGGCCAAGGAACTCAAGAAACTGGGAATGAACGACATCGCTGCGATCCCACCCGCTCCCGTTTTCGACCGGCAACTGAGCGCGTTGATCGAACGAACCATGCAGCGCGGCCTGGTTGCGGAAATGAACTCGCACTACACGCTGGCAGAAAAGTTTTATCTGAAGGCCGGCACAATGGATCCAGCGGATCCCGCGCCGCTGCGCTATTTGGGCGAGCTCTATCGTCATCACATCGGCGACTGGGCCAAAGCGCGCATGACTTTCGAAGCGATTCTCAACATGCCTGTCGATTCACTTTCGCGCGCGGTGGCGTTGCACGGTCTGGGCAAGATGACGATCCACGAGGGTGAGTTCAAGAAAGGGCTGAGCCTGATGGAACAATCAGTCGCCGAGTTTCCGCTGGCACTTGCTTACCGCAACCTGGCGGTTTATTGGAACTCCGAAGGCGATTTCGCCAGGGGCAACGAGTACACCCAAAAAGCGCTGGCGCTTGATCCGAAAGATCCATACAACCTGGTTTTTGCTGCCGTCTTTATGGCTGCCGCAGGTAAACGCGACGAAGCGCTGCAGATTGCGCGCGCTAACGTGCGCCTGCTGCCGGCGTCGTACAACCTTGCCGCTATCTACGCGCAAAACGGCCAACGAGAAAAAGCGTTGGCGTTTCTCAAACGGCACTTCTATCAATACGAGCGCTACCAATCGGTGCGTGCCAAGGAAATGATGGAAGCGCGGGTCGATGCCGTGTTTGATTCGCTTCGCGCCGATCCAGCTTTCATCGCCTTGACGCATGAGGCGGACGGTCGCTTGCCAATGCCGATGAAGCCGATGGGTACTCGGGCCGGCGCGAACAGGTAGGCAGCAGTGGGCATTGCCAAGCTAACAGAGCAGAACACGGTCGTTCCTGCCGAAAGCAAATATGCGCGGGTGGAGCGCGAGCGGCGTTATCTGCTGCAGGATTTGCCCGAAGGATTAACGCGCGCCGATCCACATCTGCAAATTACCGACAACTATATCTCCGGAACGCGTCTGCGCATTCGCAAAGTGCGCGAGCCGCGCACCAACAAATGGACAGTTAAGTTCACGCAGAAGTTTGCGCCCAATCCTGCCGATTTTTCGCGCACGATAATCACAAACATTTATCTGAATGCTTTGGAAGCGGAAACGCTGGCCATGTTTGACGCCAACGAAATTCGCAAGAACCGTTATCCGTTTGAATTCGAGGGGCGCAAGTTTTCAGTCGATATGTTTCTCGGCGATTTGTTTGGCCTGGTCTTAGCGGAAACAAGTTTCGAAAGCGATGAAGCGCTTGACAGTTTCGCGAAACCGGCTTTTGCGATCGCCGAAGTGACCAGCAATAAACTCTTCACTGGCGGTAAGCTTTGCGAGCTGACGTTTTCGGACATTCGCGAAGAGATCGTGAAGAGCGGAATGGCGCGCTCACGTTCGGCTGCTGATTGAAACCGTAAGCGCGCTAACGAAATCGGCAACGAACCGCGAAGCAATTAACCAACAGGGCTTATGATCTTTCGTAAACAATTCCTGATTTCGTTGGCATTGATTTCGGCTTATGGCTTTGCTGCGTGTAGAAAGGTTTCAGCCCCGGCAGAACAAACACCCGCAAGTCCGGCGACGGTTAGCGAACAATATCAGCATCCGCAGGGCGGAGCGGTGCCGGCTGGTGAAACCAAGTATTTCAAAGGCTCGATTGGCAGCGCCCTCGGTTTGCAGATGAAGCTGGTGCGCGAAGCGGACAAACTCACCGGCACATATTTTTACCAGAAGGTTGGAACCAAAATTGACGTTCGCGGCACCGTAGACAGCGGAAACAATGTCGTCCTGGAAGAGTTTGACGCAAACGGTAAACAGACCGGCGTCTTCAAAGGCGTTTGGAAAATTGGAGACACTGGACTGGTTGAGATTGCCGGCCATTGGACCAAGCCCAACAGCAGCAAAGCCGCGGCGTTTTCGTTAACGCAGGAACCGATCGAATTTACGAATGGCGTTGAGATCATCGCTCGCCAGATCAAGGAAAACAATAAGAAGCTGAAGTATGAAATTGATGCTGAGTATCCCCAGTTAACGGGTTCCACCGATCCCAACTTTGAAAAGTTTAACCAAGCGGCGCGCGGCTTAGTTACAAAGCAGGTCAGCGGTTTTCGCAAGCAAATGGTGGATAGTGCTGGTGAAGAAAATCCCGTCGATAGCGAAACCGGCAGCGACCTTGGCGCCGGTTACACTATCGCCCTGGCGAAGGATGATTTGATTAGTGTGCAGTTTGATATAGGCGGCTATTCTGCGGGCGCGGCGCACCCAAACTCGTACACAGACGTGATCAACTTTGATTTGCGCAGCGGCAAGCAACTAAAGCTTGCCGACCTTTTCAAACCAGGCGCGAAATACCTGCAGGCGCTATCTGCTTACTGCATTCAGGATCTGAAAAAACAGTCAAAGCAGAAAGGCGAGGACGGGATGCTTGACGACGATTGGATTCAGCGTGGCACCGGCCCTGATGCAAACAACTTTCGCAGTTGGACCATCACGAAAAATGGTCTTGGCATCAACTTCGATTCTTACCAGGTTGCGCCATACGCCGCCGGGCCTCAGTTTGTGCGGGTGCCGTACTCGGCCCTGAAAGACATCATCAAACCGGACGGACCAGTAGCGCAGTTTGCAAAGTAGGCTTTAAAAGTAGCATAGACTTCAGTCTGTGCTTGTTTGGTGAAGGACACAGGCTAAAGCCTGTGCTAAGTAGCACAGACTTCATGTCGGTGCTTATCGGGTTCCAGGACACAGGCTAAAGCCTGGGCAATTAACTGCATGAATCGAATAGCTGGATTGTTTGTGATTGTTGGTGGCGCTTGCCTGATCATAGTGGGGCTGTTGATCTATTCAGGCGGCTTGAACTGGTTTGGAAAGTTGCCGGGCGACATTCGCTATGAAACGGACCGCGTTCATTTCTATGCGCCAATCGTTTCGATGCTGCTTGTATCGCTAGCCCTCAGTTTGATTTTTTATTTGCTGCGCAGATTTTTCTAGTAACAGATCGCCGGCAAATCCGCTGATTACACAGATTCCGCAGATTTAGAATTCAAACTCACCAGGCTTCGCGCCGTATGCTTGCCTTTCTAATCTGTGCAATCTGCGTAGTCTGTGGGTATCTCTAAGCCGCTTCGGCGACACTGTCTTCCGAATAGTCCGAGGCATGAACGCGTGTGAAATAGGCCGCGAGCAGAAACGCCAGAAACATTATTCCCGCCCCAGTCCAAAAGGTTACGAACAACGAGTGATCGCTCATAAAGTGCGATGCTCCGTCCGCGCCGCGGTAAGCAATGCTGCTGTGGATGAGGAAGGCCGCCAGAGCCGGACCAACTGCTCTTGCCAAACTCGCCACTGATTGAGTAACGCCCAAAATACTTCCTTGCTCCCCGCGCCCGACGCTCTTGGAAGCGAGGCTGGTTAGAGAAGGTGTTGCCAGGGAGTTTCCCGCCGAAAAAACACCACCGCCAATTAGCAGGGCCAGGAGACCGCCCACCTGCGGACCAACAAAGGGAACAGCAAAAAGACTGCCGGCAAAGAAGAGCGCGCCCACAATGACCAGTGGCAACTCACCAAAGCGTTTTACCAACCGGCCAATCAGACCTCCTTGGATAATGACGGCGATGATGCCGACGTAGGCGAACAAATAACCGGTGTGCTGGGCGTCGTAGCCGAAGCGAAACATCGTGAACAGCGAAAACGACGCGGTCATTATTGAGAAGGCTACGATGAAAAGAAAATAAATTGTAAGCACAAAGCTAAGCCGCGGCTCCTTGAGCGATTTGATCAATTGCTGCAGGCCGCGTCCGCCGGCTGCCGAGGTACGCGCCGGATGATCGCGCGTAACTGTTTCCGGCAGAGTGAAGTAAAGCAACACCGCGTTTGCAAAACATAAGCCGGCCGCAAAGAAGAAAGGAACCGCCACCCCCCAACGACTGAGAATGCCGCCAATTGCTGGTCCCAGGACAAACCCAAGACCGAAAGCTGCGCCAATGAGGCCGAGTCCCTTAGCCCGATCTTCTTTCGTCGTAACGTCTGCAATGTAGGCCTGTGCCGTTGAAATGTTTCCGCCGGTAATCCCATCGAGAATCCGACCCACGAACAACATCCAGAGTGTGGTTGCAAAACCGAGAAACAAAAAGCCGATGCCGGTGCCGATAATGGAGATGAGAAGCACTGGCCGGCGGCCATGCTTGTCGGACAAGCGGCCCAGTACCGGCGAGAAGATCAACTGCATTACGGAATAGGAAGCGAACAGAAGTCCGACAGTGCGCGGCGTAGCATTAAAGCGCGTTCCTTCGGCGTAGAAAGGAAGCACTGGAATTACAATGCCGAACCCAACCAGATCGATGAATACGGTCGTGAAGATTACGACCAGTGGAGAGCGTTTCATGCGCTATTAGAAAGAGTAAACCGTAAATCGTGAATCGCGAATCGTGGGATAGTGAACGGAAGTCTTCAAAGCGGAAGCTACTGTAATACGTGTCCGCTATTTGACTCTCATCTTTAACTATTCACCGACTTGTTATCTTCGGCGCCCACCGGAAAGGGCCCGATCGACTGATGCCAAACCGCCACCCGAGATCAGAAGCGCCAGCGAGATTGCCAGCAACGACATCGGATACTCAATGCCCTTGGGCACAAAGAACGCCGGCCAATGAACGGACGCCATCGCAGTAATCATGACGCAGGCAGTAAGAAAAGCGCCGACACGAGTCAGCAAGCCCAGTAAGATAAGTATTCCTCCGATCAGTTCCGCAATTGCAGCGGCGCCGAGCCACAACCATGCCGGCTTAATGAAGGCCAGTGGCGGCGGAATAGAAGTCCACTTTTCAAATCCTGGCCCACCGAAACTGCCCAGCGTTTTCTGGGCGCCATGTGCGATAAAGACAGCGCCCATCGCCAAACGCAAAGGCACGGGAATCCAGGTCGGTGACGTTGAGATGAGTCTCCTAAACATTGTTAAGAGATCCTTTCAAAGCTGAAAGCTGGGAGAGCACCCCAGATATTAACGGGCAAAGCTCAGAGAGCAAAGGGCAAACGTCAGAAAGGAAAGCAGCCAACCTTTCTCTTTGCTTACCACTTTGCAACGCTTATGCAGTGTGGGTCGACAGCCGGGATACTATCGCCGGTTTTGGCTGAGCCCCAATCAGCCGATCAACCAGCTTTCCGTTCTTGAAGATGAGCATGGTCGGAATACTCTGAATTTGAAACTGGCTGGCGGTACGCGGATTCTCATCGACATTCAACTTTGCGACGCGATAACGGCCCTGCGCCTCGGAGGCAAGCTGCTCCATGATCGGGCCAATCATGCGGCATGGCCCACACCACGGCGCCCAACAATCCAACAAGACAACGCCCGGCGTGTTTAGGATCTCCTGCGCAAAGCTTTGGTCGGTGACTATTAATGGCTTATCAGAACCGGCGGCGTCTGTCGCGGTCCTGAGCGCTGCGCCACACTTTCCGCACCTTGCGACGCGGCTAACTTGAGCATTCGTGTCCACTCGGTTTTTAGTGCCACACTGCTCACACGTTACGATCGGCATAGGCCAGGTCTCCATTCAGTGCCGTAGAGTTCTCTCGCTGGGTTGCCGTCTACAACTGCAAGTTGAAGACTGAACTGCATTCATCTAACACGGTACTAGTCGCAAAAGTTTTGCGAAAGGAGCTTATCACTGCAAGATGGCTTAGACCGCGAGGAAACACGTACAATTGCGTCGGGGGCGGATTCATAAAAATGCCAGGCACTTCCAACCACACCAAATTCATTATCGACGACCGCGTAGCGCGCATTACGCTGGCGAGTCCGCCGCTCAACGTCCTCAACATCGCAATGATGCAAGAGATCAACAAAGCGCTGGAAGAATGTTCGCAACAGCGCGACCTGGCGGCTATTGTGTTCGCCGCCGCGCCTGATTGCCGAGCCTTTAGCGCGGGCGTTAGCGTCGAAGAGCATGCGCACGAAACGATATTTCAAATGCTCGACTCGTTTCATGCCATCTTTCGCAATCTCGAACAGATCGGCCGGCCCACCGTCGCTGTTGTTAATGGACCAGCGCTGGGTGGCGGCTGCGAGTTGACCTCATTCTGTGATTTCGTTATCGCCAGCGATCAAGCGCGTTTTGGTCAGCCTGAGATCAAGCTGGGCGTGTTTCCACCAGTCGCCGCGATCCTATTGCCGCGAATTATTGGAGACAGACGGGCGCGCGAACTGATGCTGACCGGTGAGATAATCGAAGCTCGAGAGGCGCTGGCGTTGGGATTGGTGAATCGGGTTGTTCCGGCTGCTGAGTTGGAACAGGAAACATCGCGCCTGCTGGCACAACTGCGCGGGCTTTCGGCTACAGCCTTGGAACATGTCAAGAGGGCGATTGATTTGGGTCAGGGGCGCTCGCTCGATGCCGCGCTGAAAGAAATTGAAGATATGTATCTTCACGAGTTAATGAAAACCCATGACGCCGTTGAAGGCATCAATGCTTTCAGCGAGAAACGCAAAGCCGCCTGGCAACATCGCTGATGGGACTGGTTGTGAGTTAAGTAAAACGATGAGATCCAACCGCAGAAATATTGGGCATTTTGGCGTGCTGTACGGCATTGCGTTGTCGATTTTATTGATGGCCGCAATCGTTCTGCCTCGCAGCGCTTCAGAAGTACTGGGGCAGAGGCGACCGTCGCGTTCCGGGATACTGACCAGCCATTCGCGCGATCGATTCTCCCGAGAGGCGCGGGAAATGGTAGAAGTGGCCAGCGAAACAGTTTGTAACGAGCGCGTCAGAGATCCAAAGGGCAGCGTACCTATCGACGATATGCAGGCCAGACCCTCGCTGCCGGTAGACAGTCCCGAAGCTGTGGCGGGTGCCCAGCGTGCCCAGCGTTTGTTGCCTCTGGCAGAGCGGCTTGTGGTGGCATCGTTAAAGCAATTGTCCAGGGATTACAACCTAAACAGAACGCGCGGGTATGATCTGAAAATTCAGCGGGCCGTTGCGCGCGTGGAAGCGGTAAGAGACGTTCGTCCGGACGTGGACTCGCGCGACAATGCGTCCGTGTTGATGAAAAATCCGCGCACCATAATTTTTGGCACTATTTTCTTAGCCGGTCTGCCTTCGGACGAAGGAATTATCAGCGTGCTATCCCACGAATTGGTTCACATTGCCGACGGCAGTCAGGATAACTTAAAACTCTTGTTTCGAGCGGTTGGCAATCGCGCTTCAGTTTTGATGGACTTGAAGATTAGAGACCAAAGAGCAGAAGAGCTAACGTGCGATATGGTGGGAACACTGGCCACGCGCTCTTACGTATCTGCCACGCCAACTTATGAAGCCTTGCCGCAGAGGATCTCGCGTTCGCTGGAACACAACTGTGTGGATACGGACGAAGGGGATGAGGATCATCTTTCGCCGCGCGATACAATCCGCGCGATTCTATTTTTAAAGCCGGCTTTAACGCGCGAGCTTGTTTATGGCCGTTAGCACGGTGGTTTCTTCCCCTCCCTTTGGTCGGGGTTAGGGGAGGGTGCGAAGCTTGACCGCGCACAAGCCCTCTGCCCAACCCTCTCCCAAAGGGAGAGGGAGAAAGACTTCAAAACAAAAACAGCCCAGAAGGCCCGAATCGAGTTGACTAAATTCCCTCCAGCCCAGGAGATCCATGAATCCTGGAAACAGCGCCAAGCAAAGCGACGAGCGCGCGAGCGCGACGCTTTTCCAACTAACAACCGCACAACACTAGTCGTCGTCGTAGTCTTAACGCAGCTAATCGCGTCGTGCTCCGCGATAATGGATCGCCGCGACGTCCGGCCATTGGTCCTGCGAGATGTCCCCGCGCAAAGACTCGCCTATCGTTTCGAAGCCGACGTCAAGGTGCCTGATGACATCAAGAATGAGGACAGCGGCGACAAGATCGAGGCTATACAAATTGATTTCAACACGCGCCGACAGAACGATGCCCTTTTGCGAACGGTGCGCTCGCCAGACGGTCAGCGCGCGCTTGTTCTCTACGGCACGGAAGATCAGCCCAGCCCGGCGTTTAGTATCGATATCTATTCATCCGACGGCCACTTCCTGCGCAACCTGACGCCCCCCGATCTTTCCTGCGTGTTTCCGGAAACTGTCGCCTGGTCACCCGACGGCAACTTCATTACTTTTATCGCCCATCGCGGCGTAAAGCCGACGCCCACGCCGACACCGCTTGGCGCCACGCTCCCGGAATCTGCTGAAGCTTCGCCGTTGCCTTCGATTGCGCCTGCTTTTCCGGCCGTGGCAGCGTTTAGTACTGAGCAGATTTATATTTGCAATCGCGATGGCTATGACTTGAAACCACTGACAACACGCGAAGGCCTCATTTATTTCTATTCCTCATGGGCGCCCGATAATCACGCGCTGGTAGGGCTGGCGTGTAAAGAGAGCGAATGGGATGCTCGCGAAAAGGAATACAAGCTGCCCGCGGGCAGGCCGCGCCTGATCAATGTCGATGGCTCGGAACGATTGCTTGATGACAATCTCAGCGGCGCGTTGCCGGCCTGGTCGCCGGATTCTTCTAAAGTTGCCGCGGCATTCGATACGGACGTGATGATTTACGACGCGGCGACAAATAAACCAACGCAAGGACGCATTAGTCTGCGGGATGCATTGATTGCTGCCTCGAAAATCTACGAGAACTCGGCAACTAACAAAATGGGCGAATCGAACGCGAGCAAACCGGAATCTGCAACTACCTCGGCGTCTGCCATTCCTGCATCCTTCAATCCTGTCGCGCGGCTGGTGTGGTCCACGCCCGATAAGCTTTTCCTGCAGACCGCTTACGTCCGGCTGCTACCAAACGATTCAATCAGCAC
>JACCVY010000017.1 GCA_013697915.1 Blastocatellia bacterium
GGCGGCGCGAGTTGAAGAGTCACGGATACGTTGTGGGGCTGGCGGCCAAAGAAAGGACGGTCAGCAAGTAGGAGTGTTTTTTTCTCTTGACGCCCTTTCATAAAACGACGGCATGCAGCGGACGCGCGACACGACGGCTTTCATCTACCTCTATCTCGCGGGCGGGCGGGTGATGCCGGGCGTTCGGTGGCTTACGCTCAAAGGAGAACGAGAGATGAAGAAAACAGGACTGACACGCCGTCAGATGCTCGCAGCGATGGCTACGTCAACAGTGGGTGGCGTAGTGGCAAAGGGATCCGTAATAAAGCAACGAAAGAAAGTGCATCATCATTTTACGAAAAGTCGCGTTGTCACATTCGATGCGCAGGTCAGCCGAGATGGCCAACGGAGCGTGACGGTGCCGATCAGCATTGATGTCGCCAAGTGGACTGAACCCCTGGAATGAGACACTCGAAATAGGCACACTTAGCAGAGAGAGGAGCTGCAAGTGGCAAAGAAACGGGTGGGACGGTATTCGAACGAGTTCCGGCGGATGTGCGTTGAGCGGTTAAAGCAATGCGAGAACATCGTGGAACTATCAAAGGAACTGGACATCCATCGGCGGCTGTTGTACCGGTGGAGGGATCAGCTCGATCCGGTTGATCGCTGTGAGGGGCCGCCACCACAGAACTCGCGTGAGTCGACGCTGCGCAAAGAGGTGGGTCAGCTCAAGAGAGTGCTGGCGGACAAGACACTGGAAGTAGATTTTTTCAAGGGTGCCTTGCAAAGAGTCGAGGCTCGACGCCAGCAGAGCGGCGTCTCTGGCGCGAAGGCATCTACGACCAGATCCGGGAAGTGATGTCCTTGCAAGGCAGCATGAGTATCGAGCGGATGTGTCAACTGGCCCAGGTAAGTCGAGCGGGCTTCTATCGATCATTGCAGGAGCGCCTGCCGGTGGAAGAAGAGATGGAAGTGCGGTCCACGATTCAACAGATCGTCCTGGAGCATCGGCGCCGCTACGGGTATCGGCGAGTCACGGCGGAACTACGACGGCGTGGAATGCTGGTTAACCACAAACGTGTTTCGCGGCTGATGCGGGCAGACAACCTGCTGGCGGTGCAGCCGCGGGCCTTCGTGGTTACGACGGATTCCAAACATGAGTTGGAAGTGTATTTGAATCTCGCCAGCCGCATGAAGCTGACTGGGATCAATCAGCTCTGGGTGGCTGATATCACCTACATTCGACTGAAAGCGGAGTTCGTTTACCTGGCGGTCATCCTGGATGGGTTTTCTCGTAAGGTGGTGGGCTGGGCGCTGGAGCGAACGCTCGCCACTCGGTTACCCAAGGCCGCGTTGGAACAGGCAATCGCTGAACGCCAGCCACCGCCAGGCTTGGTCCATCACTCGGATCGCGGCGTGCAGTACGCTTCACACGAATACGTGAAGGTCCTACAGCAACACAAGATGATTCCGAGTATGAGCCGGCCAGCGAATCCCTACGACAACGCGAGTTGTGAGAGCTTTATGAAGACGCTCAAGCAGGAAGAGATCTACGCCAACGATTATGTGGATCTCGAGCATCTGCGCACCAACATCGAGACGTTCATCGAACAGTACTATAATCGCTGCCGCTTGCACTCGGCGCTCGGCTACCGACCGCCGGAGGAGTTCGAGCAGAGTGTTGCTGCCGCCACAATTTCTGCGGGAGCGACCATGAGTTTTTTCAGGCATGAGGAGGACTATCGACCCGATGGTGCACCTTCAATGACGAGGAGCGGCCAAGCGACCGCTCCCCGGACCATCGGTTTCGATGAGTCTCCGGCTGGTTATTCCTTGGCGAGTTGCTCTCCAGCAGAGCTCGCCTCCGCTTCACCAGCCGACGGAGATTCTGAACCAGAAGTGACAGTTTGAGAAGGAAATTTATTGAACCGCAAGTGTGCCAATTGAAAACTGTCTCAACAGAGGGGTTCACCCCACTTTTGTGTGCCTATAGTGTGCCAACTTCGGAAAGCGATCTGATTACGCTCTAAATCAAAGGTTGGTAAGCCTAGATCAATACGTTGCAGAAACGACCAACTTTGTCAGCACTTTACCACGTCAAAA
>JACCVY010000018.1 GCA_013697915.1 Blastocatellia bacterium
ATCCTGGTAATGGATGTTTGGGAGCACGCGTATCTGCTCGACTACAAACCGGCCGAGCGTCCTAAATACATCGAAGCATTTTTCTCAAATATCGATTGGTCAGCGGCTGAGGAACGCTTGCAAAAGCAAGCTGGAGAGCGCGGGGCCGGCGCCTAACTTCCAGGACAAGCAATCTTGATGGGTTTAGAGGCGGGCATTGCCCGCCCTTAAACTATCTGGCTCCACATTCCGTTGGCTAACCATCACGCTCCGCAGTACACTTGCCCGAAACCATTTCATTCATCTGCGTTGGAGGAAATCATGAATCTGCATCGAAACGTTTTTCTAGTGTCCCTGGCCTTACTAACGTTCGCTCTATTTTTTGCATCGTGCGCAACTGCGCCTGACAACAAAAGCACAACCGCCACCACCACGGTGACGCCACCGCCGACGCAGACACTCACGCTGTTACCGCGTCCGCAGAGAATCGTGGATCTGATGAAGAGCAGAGGCGAACAAGATCAGGCGATGCCGGTGATCAAGATCGCCTCGCCGGCAAAAGACGCCGTTATTAACGGTTCAACAGTTGATGTGAAACTCGGTCTCAGCGGCGATCTGAAAGGCTATATGCCGCACAAGGATCCAAGCACCGGCAAGGGAAATCACATTCACGTCATTCTGGACAACCAACCTTATGAAGCGTATTACGAAATTAATGAACCGTTCGAACTACGCAATGTCATTGCCGGCAAGCATACCTTGCGCGTGTTTCCATCCAGACCGTGGCACGAGAGCTACAAAAACGACGGCGCGTTTCAAATGGTGGAGTTCACGGTGAAAGGCGGAGGCGACGCAGCCAAGCCCACCACAACGAACGCCGGCCAGACAATGGCAAACAATAATTCTTCTCCCACGCCGAAACCAACGCGCGAAGGTAAAGATATGGCTTCGAGCACCGCCGGCGCGCTTGATCCAACCAAGCCGCTGTTGACTTACAGCCGTCCGAAAGGCGAGTACAAAGGGGAAGATGCCGATCCAATTATGATTGATTTCTGGTTGACGGGCGCGAAACTGAAAGGTGACGGTGGCGAGTATCGCGTTCGTTACATTGTTAACGATGACGATGCGAAATACATCGACAAGTGGGAACCGATTTGGTTATCGGGTTGGATAAACGGCAAGCATTCTGTGCGCCTCGAGCTGATCGACAAAGATGGCAAGCCGGTTGAGAACGGCGGCTACAATACAACGACTCGCGAGATCACCGTGATGAAGTAGCCTCGTAAAGCAAACTGTTAGTTTGCGGTGGTTGGCGACTGCGACCGATCAGCGAAACAAAAATCTATCGCAATATGGTCAATGTTGGGCCTTTGAGCCTTTGCGGCTTTGCCGCCTTCCGTGCGGTAAGGCTTTGCCTTACCGGGAGTGCTTTTTTGATTTTTAGGGAGGCTGTGCCTCGCATTCGGAGGCGAAGCCTCATGTTTCGAGGGATGGTTTTCGGTAAGGCTGAGCCTTACCGCACGGAAGGCGGCACAGCCGCAAATGGTTGGACTCTGAACTTCTTGACGCGGAGTTAATGAATAGTGCGACGACGCAAAATTGATGGTTGTCCAATCGCCGGCGCGCTGCAGATGATCGGCGACAAGTGGACGCTGCTGGTCGCGAGAGATCTCGCCGCTGGCCCCAAGCGCACGATGGAACTTCACACGGGCTTGTTTCCCATCAGCAGCCGCACACTCGTCGCTCGGCTTCGCGACATGGAAAAGGACAAGCTGGTTGAGCGCATCGATTTTGGCGGCAATCCGCCGCACATCGAATACAGATTGACTGAACGAGGCCAGGTGTTGTTGCCGTTAGTTGATGCTTTAAGGAAGGTAGGCCAGGCGCTCGATTGCAACGACTGTGAAGAACGGAAAGAGCAGTTGGGTTTCTATTGTGAGGCCTGTCCGAATAATTTTGAGTCGGCTGAAGCAGATCGGTTTGAAGTGGAACAACCTTTCTCACGTCCCGCGCCGCGCCCACGTCGTCAAAAGGATGATTCGATAGTATTGCTGTAGACTTTGCCTAAAACTTCAACAGCCGCTCATGCCATGGTTGAGGTTCTCGTTTGTTATGCATGACGGCGACTATTACCACCTCATTGAATTCCAAATGATAAATCAAGCTGTATGGGAAACCTCTGACTTGGCAATGGCGTGTAACTTCAGAAATGGAAGGCCACGCTAACGGATGCTGAACAATACTGCTGGCAGCCCTTTTTACTGCATGTGAAAATCTCAAGCCCAATTCCCGTTCGTTCTTGTTGTAATAGGCGGTTGCTTCTTTTAGCTCGCTTCTGGCAGGAGCAAGGAACCGGACTCTCATTTCGCTCTTTCGCGATCAATTTCATCAAACACTATTTCAGCATCTATGGCCTCCAATTCTCCTCGCTTGAATGCGGCTACTCGATCCTCCGCCTCAGCAGCCCACAGTTTCATTAACGTGGGATCGGATGGCTCAAGGCTGGCAAGGATGCTGTCGGCAAGTTCAGCTCGGTCGGAAGCCGGTAGAGCCAGAATTTGTTCAAGGATTTCACTGGTTCTTACTGACATAACTCGTCCTCTAATTATTTTTCCTTCGCCAACACTTTGTCCGGCCGGTTTGGAATCATCGATCCATCCGGCTCGATGATGGCGCGATGGTCCGGGGTGATGTGTTCGCCTTCCATTGTTACTTCTTCGCCACTCGGCATCGCTACCGGCAGGTGGTCCAAAAACTTTTCCGCATCCAGCGCCGCCATACATCCAGTGCCGGCCGCTGTTACGGCCTGGCGATAAACTGAATCCTGCACGTCGCCGCAGGCAAACACTCCCGCAATATTTGTGGCCATCGAATGGCCAGACGTCTTTAAGTAACCCACTTCATCCATGTCCAACTGTTCGCGAAAGAGATCAGTGTTGGGTTTATGGCCAATGGCTACAAAAACGCCCGCGCACGGCAGCACCCATTCCTTATTGGTTTTTAGGTTTCGCAAGCGCACGCCGGTTACGCCAACATCATGCTGGCCGACAATCTCCTCGACGGCTGTGTCCCAGATGAATTCGATCTTCTCATTATGAAATGCCTTGTCTTGCATGATCTTGGAGGCGCGCAATTTGTCGCGTCGATGGACCACATACACTTTCGCGGCATAGCGCGTTAGAAACGTAGCCTCTTCCATGGCGGTGTCGCCGCCGCCCACAACGACCAAGGTCTTATTGCGAAACGCCGGCAATGGACCATCGCAGGTCGCGCAAGCCGAAACGCCATTGCCGCCGAATCCATTTGGCACTTTGGCTTCACCCGGAATTCCCAACCATTTTGCGGACGCTCCGGTGGCGATGACCAAGGTCTGCGCGTTGATGATGTAGTTCTCAGTGCGCAGCATGAATGGCCGTTCGCTGAGATCGACTTCTGTAATCCACTCCTCGAGAAAATCTGTACCAAAGCGTTCTGCCTGCTTACGAAACTCGACCATCAAGTCAGGCCCCTGAATGCCTTCGGAAAATCCTGGGTAGTTTTCCACGTCAGTTGTGATCATCAATTGCCCCCCGGGCTGCGTCTGTTTGTGCGCATCAACCGGAGCGTCAATCAACAGCGGCTTGAGACTGGCCCGCGCCGAATAAATTGCCGCCGTTAATCCGGCCGGACCGGACCCAATAATCACCACTTCTTTGTCGAGTGTTTGTATGGACATCTATGCCTCGCCAACAGTCTTTTGTGAAGTGAAAAATCCGGACCAAATGCCCGAAAGTATAGCCTTTTCGGTTAGGCGTATAGTATAACTAGCGGTACTGGAGTAGTCGAACGCGAGCCGACGCGCCGCAGGTAAACGCACGGTTGAGACAAACGATTGAAATCTGGCATCGCCCCGCAGACAATTAAGACAATCGGTATCATAGGCGCCGGCACCATGGGCCACGGAATCGCGCAGGTCGCCGCGGCCGCAGGATATCAGGCGGTGCTGCGTGACGTCGATCGCGATTCGCTGGCGCGCGGTATCCAGGCAATCGAGCGAAACCTGGTCAAAGGAATTCAGCTCGCCAAACTCACCGAGGCCGATCGCGATTCCACACTGCAACACATTCACGGCACCACCGATCTGGCGGAAATTGCCAAGGCGGATCTGGTCATTGAAGCGGCGCCGGAAAAGCTTGAGATCAAACAACAGTTGCTGCGGGAAGTAGAACAGTTGGCGAGCCAGCCTTTTATCTTCGCTACCAACACTTCATCATTATCTATAACCGAGCTGGCAAAAGTCTCAGAGCAGCCAGGAAACGTTGTGGGCATGCATTTTTTTAATCCCGTCCACCTGATGCGCTTGATTGAAATAGTGGTTGGTAAAGCTACGAGTGATGATACAGTTGGGCTTGTTCGACAGGTGGCCCAGCGACTGCGCAAGGAACCGATAGTTGTGCAAGATGTGCCCGGCTTCGCTTCCAGTCGCCTGGGAGTAGCGTTGGGACTTGAAGCGATGCGCATGGTTGAGCAGGGCGTGGCGAGCGCAAAAGATATCGATACCGCCATGGAACTTGGCTACAATCATCCCATGGGCCCACTGAAACTTACCGATCATGTTGGTCTGGACATTCGCTTGAATATTGCCGAGTATCTTTACCGCGAGCTTGGTTCGGAAACATTTCGGCCGCCGGAACTTTTGCGCCGCATGGTGCAAGAGGGCAAACTAGGGAAGAAAACAGGGACAGGCTTTTATGATTGGACAGCGCCCGCCGAAGATCGGCGCACCGCGCATTCTTCTTGAGAGCGTAAGCAAACTGTGTTGCCTACTATGAGTACTCCCTACAACAACGAAGAGCGACGCTTTGCTTTGCGCATGGCGCTGCGGCTTCCGATAGTCGTTTCCGGACGCGCCGAAGACGGATCCGCCTGGAGCGAACCAACTGAAACCGACGACATTTCCACTACCGGCGCACTCTTTCATCTCAACCAGAAAGTTAGTCGCGGCGAAAGACTGTACCTGCGGGCGCATCGTCCTGATGGCGCGCCGATTGAAGTAACTGCCGTAGTGATTCGGATGGCGCCGGCGATCTATGGCACCGCTCGCGTTGGTGTGCAAATTGCGGAATCAATGGAAAACTGGCTGCGACTGTTTGTTTCCTGGGTCGCCGATGACCAGCCTGCCGAGCCGGAATCAGATACTTCCACGCCCGCGGAATAAAGCAAAAAAACCAAAGGTCTCTCATAGCGTGGGGTCGATGAATGTGGAACCCCGACTCGTGGGGGAGCTTTGCCTCTTGCGTTGACGGATCACGCCGCAAGCCTTACGATCCATTTACAAATACAACCTACATTCGGAGATGAATTTAATGTCGCAAGCAAAGCCTGTAGGCTACGAAACCCTGCTCCTTGAGCGTCGCGAACGCGTCGCCGTCATTACCATCAATCGTCCCGACAAGCGCAATGCGCTGAACATCAAGACGCGGGAAGAAGGCGCGGCGCTGCTTGAAGAGTTGCGCACCGACGATTCTATCGGCGTCGTGGTTTTTACGGGCGCGGGTGACAAGGCATTCATTGCCGGCGCAGACATCGGCGAGTTTGCCGGACGCTCGGCGATGATGCAGCGCGACGTGATGACATCACGCTCGCTGTTCACTGCGTTCGATACTTTTCCGAAGCCAGTGATTGCCATGATCAATGGTTACTGTTTGGGCGGCGGTTGTGAACTGGCGCTTGCCTGCGACATTCGCATTGCGAGTGAAACCGCATCGTTTGGCCAACCCGAGATCAATCTCGGAATAATCCCCGGCGGCGGCGGGACCCAGCGTTTGACGCGACTGGTTGGGGAAGGCAAAGCGATGGAACTGATTTTGTCCGGCGACATTATCGACGCAAAAACGGCGCACGCAATCGGCTTGGTTAATCACGTCTTCCCGGCGGATCAACTGGAAGCGAAGACGATGGAGATTGCGAATCGCATTGCCGGCAAGAGTCCGATCGCGTTGAGTTTGGCGAAAGAGGCGGTAAAGCTGGCATCGCGTTCGAATCTCGACGAGGGCCTGCGCCGTGAAATCGATTTGTTTGCGCTTTGTTTCTCAACGCAAGACAAAGACGAGGGTGTTAGCGCGTTTTTAGAGAAGCGGAAACCGGTGTGGAAGGGAAAGTAATGCAGTGACGGAAAATGACAAATGCGATTCAACTTACAAGTGCAATAGTTGTACTCGTTTTCGCTCCAGAGGAGCGAGATGTTTATAGCTACGAGCGCACTCCCAAAGATCTCGCTCCGTTAGGAGCGAAACCTTGGCAGCGGAACTACTCCCGAGGCAGGCAAAAGCGATGGTGCTCCTAACGGAGCTTAAGAGTAAAGAAAGGGACCGCCAGCCTATAAACATCTCGCTCCTCTGGAGCGAAAAACGAACGGAAAAGGGAGGAAGGCCTGCCCTGCTAATCATGCTTAGAGCTATCGCCATCATTTTGGGAATTGTGCTTGCCGCTGTTGGCGGAGTGATCGCTTATCGCGCGTATTTTCTTGAACCAACCGCCGCCGTCATAATTTCCGAGCGCGGGGTGCAGCAACTTCCCGATACCTATCGCATGATCGAAGGCATAGCGCTGTTGATTGTCGGCGCAGCGATGGCGTTTATCGCAGCACGGCGGCGACCTAAGAAGTGATCCTGACGAAAAACAAGGGATGCCCGGTTTACGAGCATCCCCACAAGTAAGGTCACAGCAGACGTAGCAGCATCAAACCGCCTGCCCGAATTCTTATCCTGTCTTACAACTATTGAATCAGCGTTCCTTGTGTCGCCATCACCAGCCAGCGGCCATCGCGCTTGACGAGTGTGTCAGTGAAGCGAACACGGCGGTCAAAAGCTACGCCCTTGTCATCGCGACCCGTCACATGGTTAATGCCGGTTACCACGGCGGTGTTTCCTTCTACGCGCACATTCATGTCAGATAGTTCCATTGAGTCCATCACTGCTTTGTCGGTCTTGATTGACGCCAGCACTTCGGCCTTGCTGTGAATTGCACCGTTGCGGCTGCTTATGTCACTGGCATCGTCGTCGTAATTTCGCTCGAACCATGCTATGTCATGCTTCTTATCGGCGTCGTTCCATTCGCGTTCCATGTAAAGGATTTGGCCTTCGTCGCTAAGCGGACCACCGGCGTCACTTACTACCCGCCAATCGTTCCCACGCTTCTCGAGGAAATGAACGCCGCGCGAGTAAAACTTTTCGTCCTTTCCATTAACCCGGGCGACAATAACGTTGCGGTGAGTGATGGTAGCGGTGTTTGGACCGCAGGTGATGATGTAGTAATCGTGGCTGATGCGATCAGGATTCGGGTTTGCCTTGTTCCGTTCCGCTCCCCTGACAGCATTCTCAATAGCCCTGGTTCGGTTGAACCCACCCGCCGGGGTCATGTTCATGTAATCATCCGCATACACGTTTTGCAGAAATGCCTGATCGCCCTTCTGGCCTGCATCGCCCCAGGCCCGGTCAAATGCCTCAAGCTTTTGCTTGTCGGTGTCGCTGCATTGGCCAAACGCGAATGGAGCTGTAAGCAGAACAAGAAACGCTACTCCTAAAAGTTTTCTCATAAGTGGACTCCTTCCCGTGCGAGGGACAAGAGACTTACAGCCGGGGACGGGGAAACTCGCGCTGTAAGTCTATATTGAGATTTCAAGAACGCTGAGCTACTGAGTCTCAAGTAAAGTGACTTGGCCTGAAGATGCTGTTTGAGATTGGAAACTGGACAACTCTGGGCAGCGCGCTCAGGGGGCTACAATTATTCGTATGCGCGCACAATATTTCGTAAGAGCTGAAATGTCAATGATAGTAGGTTAGGAGTTTTTATGGAGTCATCATTAGTTGAAACTTTGGCTTACCGTTTAATGGGGCGCACGCCCAATCGCGAGACATGAGGTGAGTCGTTCAAAAAAATGAAACGCTGAAGCGTCAGCTTGACGCTCGTTTGAACGCCGCGATACTCTTGCTTGCCCACAGTTTTCAACAAATTCATCCTGGGGCCGTAGCTCAGCTGGGAGAGCGCATGACTGGCAGTCATGAGGTCAGGGGTTCGATCCCCCTCGGCTCCACCAATACTTGCAATAACTTCCGGACACTCGCGGATCGGCCTCGCTGCTTTTGTGTGCCTATAGTGTGCCAACTTCGGAAAGCGATCTGATTACGCTCTAAATCAAAGGTTGGTAAGCCTAGATCAATACGTTGCAGAAACGACCAACTTTGTCAGCACTTTACCACGTCAAAA
>JACCVY010000031.1 GCA_013697915.1 Blastocatellia bacterium
CGTTACTTTTTCGTCAGCCAGCTGCAGTAGTTGCATCTGCATCCTGAGAATCTCGTCCTCAAGTTCTTCACGCTCTTTTTCAATCTGCGCCAGGTTTTGTTCATGTTCGCGCAGGCGTGGGCCGTAATTCCTCGTGTCGGTATGCATATAAAACGCCTCCATGTCTTTAAGTTTTTGCCGGGCTGTGGTAAATAGTGCTTCGACGCACGAAGGGCTGTCCGCCGAGACAATCGACGCTGGCTCTTCTTGTATCGTTGGGGCGACGCCAGGTAACGAGGTCCTATCCAGACTTTTTCCTAGCGTCGCCTTTGCTTTTTTATTAGCGTGCGCAGATTACTCGATCACCAAAAACAAAATCAACTTTTTGACGATCATAAAACACACGAAAGTTTCACAACCACACAACCCGAGCACCAAATCCTCCTAAACCAACGTCACGAGGCCCAAGAACCTTCCACCGATAACCCCCGACCCGCACTCCGACGATGAGACGCACCTGCTACCGAGCGTTGACGGGCGACCAGCACCCCTCTCGAGGGTGGCCATAGGCTGTCAGCCCCACGCGCTTTTCCTTCGTTTTCCTACACGAAAACGTTTACGGATCAAAAGTGAGGTTTATGGATCGAAAGAGGTATGTGGATCAAAGCCGTTGGAACTGACTTGCCTTATAAGTCGGTTTCTGCGTCGATTTATGAGGCAAGTGCCGTTTCTGCCCCAAAAGTCGTTGAGATGCCGAGTTCGTGAACAGACTTTATTATGCGACATAGATTTTATGGCTCAGGCTACGCATAAAGCGCTTCCTGGGCGCGCACGCGAGTCGTCGAAAACGATTATTGATTTTCTGGACTAGAAGTGGGCGCCTCTTTTTATGAATATCCTGCGCGTGTCCGCAAGACTCCTCATAGATTCCACGCGAAGACTTCACACCGGCGGGCTTGATGGCATTCGACGAACCGAACCGCAATTCCGGGCTTCGCACGGTTACATTGTTGTACAACATAAGCATGCAATTGACAGGTGGCACTCAATCCGAAATTTCTTCGACGAAGTCACCCACGCACTCCCAACTCCACGTTGCTCGACAGCCTCCGTCCTCGACCATCATCAGCGGCAGGAGATGATACTTACCGTGTGATTTGGTATCTTTACGCGAGATGGCAATGTTTTAGGTCAGCAATCGCTTGCTTTGTCCCATGCGTGAGGCGGCACGGCACCACAGGTGATGCGCGCCGCCAGGGAGTCACAAGCCTATGAACTCCCGGCGGAAACAGAGCGCGACTTCAACCTAAAACGAATTCGGTTTAGCCTACCAAGGTTCGAATGATCGTATCTGAAAAACAACATGGATGCCAATCTTGTAGTTTACAACTTGCTCAACCCACCGATCCTCTTCTTCTTTCTGGGCATGCTCGCCGTCTTCGTCAAATCCGATCTTGAATTCCCTTATGGTGCTTTGTCGCCAGCACCGCCACCCGGCTGCAATACGGCCCAGCGGGAAATCGCCTTCGCGCCTCTTCCATCGCGTCACCCTGCGTCACTTTGAGCGATCCACCTCTAATCTAGAAATGTCCAGGAGACTCAACTGCGTTTTTAGCTCGGTGAGAAGCCCGGGTTCCTCGACTTTCCTGTAGGGAACGACATCAGAAAACACGAGACTGAGAGAAAGGAATAATCGCGGCCGGGAAAAATCTCCGCAACCAAGCGGATGCAAAGTGTAACACGAAGACAGGTCAACCTTAGGAGGCACCTGAGACCGTATCTGCTGGATCAGGAATTCAGCCAGCTCCATGAGGACGGAAGATACTTCGCGACTCCTGGGGTGGCCGGGCGGCTGATATTCTTCCACTTCCGCAAGCAAAGCGATTTCGAACCAGGAGAGAGGGATGTCCCCGGGCTGCCAAGTCAGATCCGGGTAGATCTCATAAACAACTCTTTCGCGCCGGGTGTCTTCCCGTAGCCCTTGAGGGTCCATTTTTCTTTCGTTGGAGGCCAAGGGTTCTCCTGGATTCCGAACCTCTCGATGTCGGCAACGATCGAGAAGGGTAAAAGGGTTATTGTCCCTGGCCTAATGAGAATCCCGGCTCGCCGTCGAAGGTGAAGAGATTCTCTATCTTGATGAAATCAAGTCCCGCCTCTTCAACACGCGCGAGCAGTGCAACCACTTGGCCGTGATTGGCGCCCTCGCCGTCTTTAACCATGTATCGACAACGCCAATGGTCGGTGCAGAAAGTCTCTGGAACACCGTCCGGCCACACCTTCACGCCGCGATTAGTTATCATGGATAGGGTCAGTCCGTCACCCGGCACCTGACGCAGCGCTGCTGCCAATTGGTCGGGAGTACCCTTGCGCCAATCCAGAAAGACATCGACACCCACCAATTTCTTGTCTGCAGGCGGACGCGGCGTCCACCCCGCCCCTATGCCGGCTTCTGCCGCCCTGTAGTGTACGGGCTTGAGTTGCTGCGGGATTTGGCCAAGCCTTGCGATGATAGCGCCGCCAAACTCCCGCGTCCCCACCTTCTGCTTGCTCACCCCTTCGGTGTAAACGTCATAGGTGTGGATACCGTCTTCGAGGGTTCGCAGAAAGGCGTTGTGAACACGTTCAGCGGCCTCGATCTGCCCGATGTGCACGAGCATCATCACAGCTCCCAGCAGCAGACCCGACGGATTCGCGACGTTTTGTCCGGCTCGCCGCGGGGCCGAACCGTGAATGGCCTCGAACATCGACACATGCTCGCCAATGTTCGCGGAACCGGCGAGCCCCACCGAACCGGCGATTTGAGCCGCGACGTCGGACAAGATGTCTCCATAGAGGTTGGGCATCACGATCACATCGAAAGCTTCGGGTGTATCCGCCAGCTTGGCCGCACCGATGTCCACAATCCAGTGCTCCTTTTCGATGTCGGGATAGTCGCCGCCGATTTCATCGAAGACCCGGTGGAACAGGCCGTCGGTGAGCTTCATAATATTGTCCTTGGTGAAACAGGTCACCTTGGTGCGGTTGTTCCGCCGCGCGTATTCGAAAGCGTAGCGGACGATCTTCTCGCAGCCAGGCCGGGTGATTAGCTTCAGACACTGCACTACTTGATCCGTCTGACGATGCTCGATGCCGGCATAAAGGTCTTCCTCATTTTCACGGACAATCACGACATCCATGATGGGGTGCTTCGTTGCGATGAACGGGTGATAGGAAACGCAAGGGCGCACGTTCGCGTACAGGCCGAGAGTTTTGCGAACTGTCACGTTCAAACTCTTGAAACCGCCACCCTGCGGCGTGGTGATGGGAGCTTTCAAGAAGACCTTTGTGCGGCGCAGTGAATCCCATGAGGCAGCTTCAATGCCCGAGGTAAAGCCGCGCTTGTAGACGCTTTCCCCGATCTCGATCGTTTCAATGTCGAAGTTCGCTCCGGCTTCTTCAATGACGTGTAGTGTCGCCTTCATAATCTCCGGACCTATGCCATCGCCGTGCGCAACCGTGATACTCGTTTTTTTAGCCAAGAACTTTCTCCTTTAACGGAATGGTCTACCTCGAAAGGCAATATACGACACTAATGTCGCGTATTGCAAGACGCCCAAATTTCCAGTATAAGAGAGCCCTATGGAAACTTGGACATTCCTTACCAACTACGGGCACGTACTGCTTTGCATCGCCGCTGATCCGGACATACGGCTGAAAGACGTAGCCGAGAAGGTCGGCATCACGGAGCGCTCCACGCAACGGATTGTGGCTGACCTGATCGCGGAAGGATATTTAAGGCACGTCAAAGTCGGCAGGCGGAACCGGTATCAGGTTCGTCTGGACCTCCCATTGCGACATCCAGTCGAGAGGGAAAACGAAGTCGGTGTGCTCCTGAAGCTGCTCGGCCGGAAAACATCTTCCCCAAAAAAAGACTCCGGTAGAGGCAGTAAGATTTCCACAACCCCGAATCTCAAGCGCCGGCAAACCATGCGTCGCTAACGACGTAGAGTGCCGGAGCCTTGGGGCATCGCGTTTGTTCATTGACGCCTTATAAGCTCAACTAGCCTCCCGCCTTACCGAGCAGAATCGCAGCTACATCCAGGAGAACACCTGGCCGAAGAAATCGAAGCTCTCAACATGAATGCCGCCGAGCTCGCGCGCAAGTTAGGGGTGCCGACTAACCGCATCACAGCGATTCTAAACGCCCATTAGCGGCGACACCGCGCTACGCCTCGGTCACTACTTCGGCACGAGCGCTGAATTCTTGTTGAATATGCAGAGTCTTTACCAACTGCGTCTGGCGGAAAAGAAAGCATGGAAATCGATCAAGGTTCCACCGATTTTGAAGAAGCGGCGGCAGACTCACGCGTAAGCCTTGCCGATCGTAGCGGCCACAGCGGTGCCCGACATTGCCCCCAGGATGTTGAGCACGGCAGTCATAAGGAACGCGGTCGCGGGCGATATCACCCGCGTTGATACGACTGTAGCAATCGCATTCGGGGCATCGGTCCAGCCATTAACAAATTCAGCCGCCAGCACTAAGGCGAGCACGAGCAGTAGGCCAAATGAGAATTCGTTTATCAAGCTTGGCTTCGTTCCAGTTCAGTTGCTATTTGTCTCAGTATCTCTTCTTCCTCGCGGCAGATACTGCGCCCAAGCCCCACGAAGCCCATAATCCCGCCTGAAGCTTTTGCGATGCTGGAGCAATCAGCGACAAGCTCGTTTATCTTTAGGTCACGCTTGTCC
>JACCVY010000034.1 GCA_013697915.1 Blastocatellia bacterium
CAATGGGACGCGCTGACGATCCGCGAGTTCGTCCTGGCGATCATCGGGGCCATCTTCGCCGGTTATATCGCCGTGCAGAACGCGCTGATCAAGAAGCACGCTGAGACGATCATCAGCCAGAACATTAGCCACGAGCAGAATGCGCAGGCCCGCGCGCAGAACCGCCCGATCTGACACTCCTCGCCACTAAAGTGGGAGGGTTCTCGGCCTACGCATGTGGCATCCCACTACGTTAGCGACCGAAGGCGGTGCCCCCGCCTACTTTCCGAGAGGCCGGAGCCTCACCGAAAGGTTGACTATGCTTTCCATGTCCAGTTGGCTCGTCCGATACGTGACCCACAGCTTGCACCCTGGGCGGAAGTGGCTTACTCAGGCCCGTCACCCAGGCGAACTCCGTGGGCACAGTCGAAGCGGCATATCACAAGGGAAGCAGTCTTCGTCTACGGATAGGTTCGCCGAGCGAGCTTCCCCGTCCTTCTATCTACGAGGCCAATTCCTCCCCACGGCTGAAGCCGGGGGCTTTCTTGGCGTGCAACAAGAGAGGCTTTCTCGGTAAGGAGGAGAAATAATGCTAGAGATTAAACCGTTTGAGGTTCCTGTGCCGCCCGGTAAGGCTGCCGCGCTCATGGCGCCAGCGGGCGCGCACGTTGACATATTTAAATGGCTGGGTGTGGTTACCCAGATAGCGACGGCCATTTCCTCGGGACATGGCAGCTTCGTTACGTGGACCCCAGCAGGTCGTAAGAAGATAACAGTGGAAGACGCGTGAAACTCCCGTTCTTCGAGAGGAGGCCCAAGATGGGCCAACCACACGAGCTGCCCGGCAAACAGGGCGTGGATCATCTCACGCACCTGATCCATCAGGTAATCCAAAAACTGGATTGTCTGGAGTTATCGCTCGTTCAACACCACAGACGGATGGATACCGCCCTCGCGGCTATCCAAATCAGTTACGAGGTAGTAACAGAAAGACAGGCAACTCAGATGGCGCAGATTGATGAGATGAATACGGTTTTGCAGACTGTCGCGGACAATGAGACCAAGCTCGGCACGGACATCCAGACGGTGGTTGACTTCCTCAAGGCCAACCCGAACCCGACGCCGACTGACCTGACCACGCAGCTTGCCGCGCTGCAGGGCATCTCTGACAAGTTAGTGGCTACCGATGCCGCCACGCTGGCGAACCTGCCGCCCGCGCCGGCCGGTGGTCGTCGCTAGCTCGAACAGCCGGGAGGAGAGCGAACGGCTTTCCTCCCGGCTTTTGCTCATGCCACTAGCAGCTTTTCAGCGCGGCACCGGGGAACGGGTCCACGGCGGGGAGACGGGCGTCGTCTACAGTAACGTCGGACAGTTGGTTTTCCAACGAGCGCCCCGGCTGGGTGCGGACGCTTCCCTCTTCGCCGCGTGTAAGATCGCAGCGGATACGCTGGCCTTCACGCTGGTCTTCAGTTCGATTGATACGGGGCAGCACGTTCCCGGTTCGCGGCATCGGCTCGGCTGCGCGGGTGATATTGTGGCCGTCTATCCGGTGGGCGAGCCGGTGAAGAAGGCGACCCTGGCGAATTCGTTTTGCCGGCAGTTGCTCACCCTGTTTCGGGATGCCGGCTGGCATGTCGGTGAAGGGGGCGACTGGCCGGGCCTGCTCGCGGGCCCGGCGCATTCGGCGCTGAACCCCTCCGGGATCCCCCACGCCAATCACGTACACATCAGCGTGGCGAGGCCGAGGCACCACGCGTCATGAGCGAACCTTACCTCTTTATCGACCGGGATAACCGGAACGCGTGTATCGAAGCGCATACCTACCTGGTGCCGCGGACGTTGCGACGGGTCGTGCCGCGCGTGCCGCTGCATATTGACCCGGACGACCTGAAGGGCGCGGGTTACGTCGCCCTGGTGCAGGCGGCGGATCGCTTCGACCCCGAACGGGACACGCAGTTCAAAACCTACGCGATCACGCTCATTCGGGGGGCGCTGCTCGAATTCTTGCGACGGGATGATTGGGTACCGCGCAGTGTGCGGAACCGGCAGCGGCTGGGCGAGCCGATGGTGATCCTGAAACAAGTTTCCTTCGAGGATGAGTTCCTCGGCCTGCAAGACGATGACTCGTCGGGCGCGCCTACATGCCAGATCGCCAGTCTGGACGCCGGGCCGCTGGAAGTAACGCTGCTCCGCCTGGAACAGGAACGGTTGTGGCGGGCGGTAGACTGGCTCCCCGACCGGGAGCGGCGCATCTTCCGAGCGTATTATGGCGAAGGGGTGACCTTCAAAGTGATTGGCGGCCGGATCGGCCTGTCGGAGAGCCGCACCTATCAACTCCACGCGCAGGGACTCGGACGCCTGCGGCAGTATTTGGATGTGTTTCCATGAGCCAGCCTGAATTCGTGATCGAATATCTGGACCCGGCTACCTTGACGCCGCACGAACAAAACTTCAGGCGGCACCCGGCTATTCAAGCGGCAGCGTTAGAGTCTTCTCTTTCCGACTACGGCTGGTTGGCCGCGCCGATAGTCAACCGGCGCACCGGCAACCGTATCCTCGATGGACATGCCCGCGTGGAAATTGCGCTCCAGCGCGGCGAGGCGACGATCCCCGTTCGCTTGGTGGATGTGACCGAAGCCGACGAAAAGCGGATTCTGGCGAGCTTCGATAAAATTGGCGAGATGCGGGAACGGGACGATCAGGCGCTCGCGCTTCTCCTGGCGGAGTTGGCTGAAACGGAAGATGGGCTCCCGGCGGGCTGGAGTGATGACGATCTGGCGGCGCTGTTGGCAGGGATGACAACGCCTGACTTTCAGCCGGTGGGTGAAGATGAACAAGGACAACTCGACCAGAAAGCCAAAGTCACCTGTCCCGAATGCGGGCACCAGTTCTCTCCTGCGGCTTGATTGGTGCAGCCACGAGGCGGCGAAGTACGCGGTGGAGCACTGGCACTATTCGCGGCGGATGCCGAAGAGCAAGTTGGCGAAAATTGGGGTTTGGCAGGGCGAGGCGTTTATCGGCTCTCTTATTTTCGGAGTGGGTAGTAATAACCAGATGGCTCGCTCCGTCGGCGTTGCTGATACTCAATGCTGCGAACTTGTCCGAGTGGCCTTACAGACTCATACCGCGCCTGTATCGCGAATCGTGGCGATTGCGCTGCGGTTTATCAAACGGCAGTATCCTGGGTTGCGCTGTGTAGTAAGTTACGCGGATCCTGGTCAGGGACATGTCGGTACGATCTACCAGGCAGGTAATTGGATCTATACTGGCTGCACCGCCCCGGTGGATTACTATGAGGACAGTCGTGGTCAACTCAATCATTGGCGGGATGCTCGGCGAATGCAGCAGCGCGGTGTATCGCTCAAGAGAATTTATTTTCCCGGCAAGCACAAATACCTGATGCCCCTGGATGAGGAGATGCGCCGAAAGATTGCGCCGCTTGCCAAACCGTATCCAAAACGCGCGCAAGGTGTTGCTGGTTGCACGCCCGTCGTCCAGACGGGAGGAGGCGGTTCAAGTCCGACCTGTGCGCTTGTGGCGGCTGACTGATGCGAGAGACAGGAGTTCACCGGGCTGCCTTTGAGGTCTGGTTCGACAGTGGGCGGATGATACGAACATGCAGCAAACATGCGGAGGTTTCGGAAGATACGGTCATCCGCTGGATCAAAGAGTTCGGCTGGCATGAACGGGCTGACGAGCGAGATAAAGAGGTCTCGCGCATCGCGGAACGAGAGGCCATCGCGAGACGGGTGCGGGTCATCGAAGACCAACGGAAAGCGGCGGAGCTGCTGCGCCGTCGCGGCGTGGAATACTTCACGAAACACGAACTGGAGGATGGGCGCACCGCGATAGTAGCCATTACCAAGGGGATAGCCCTCGAACGGGAGGCTGAAAACATCCCTCCGGCGCTGCTGTCGCTGCTCTCACTTGATGATGCCCAACTCGAAGCTGAACGATTACGTCTACACCGACGAGTTTCGCCTGCTGTGGATCAACCGGATCCTGGAGGAGCGACGGGGGCAGAACCCGACGAGCCGACCGAGGAACCCGAATGACATCCCGTTCTGTCCACACATCCCCACGCCGAAGCAGCGCGAATTCCTGGCACTCACCTGTCGGGAGGCGCTATTCGGAGGTGCGGCTGGTGGTGGCAAGTCGGACTGCCTCCTCATGGCGGCCCTGCAGTACGTTCACGAACCGGGTTATGCGGCATTGATGCTCCGCCGGACTTACGCGGACCTTTCGCTGCCGGGGGCGTTGATGGATCGGGCAGCCGATTGGCTTCGTCCCACCGCGGCTAAGTGGCGCGAGACAGACAAAACGTGGCTTTTTCCTTCCGGCGCAACGTTGACTTTTGGCTATTTGGAAACGGAAGCATCAAAGTATCGCTATCAGGGAGCGGAACTCCAGGCTGTGTTCTTCGATGAGCTGTCGCAGTTCCCGGAGGGGGCTTATCGCTACTTGTTCAGCCGGTTGCGACGCTTACAGGGTGCCGAAGTGCCGATTCGTATGCGCAGCGCCACCAATCCGGGCAGCGAGTGGGTGAAGCAGCGATTTCTAGTGGAAGGCGCGGCGGCAGGGCGGGTGTTCGTGCCTTCCCGGATTTCTGATAACCCGTATTTGGATGCTGAGGAATACAAGCGTACTCTGGACGAGTTGGATCCGGTGACGCGACAGCAGCTTCTGGAGGGCGATTGGGATGTTAGAGCGGAAGGCGCTCTCTTCAAACGCCACTGGTTTGAGATTGTAGACGCCGCTCCAGCGCTTGGCCCACGGGTCCGCTTCTGGGACATGGCCTCCACTAAGGATGGCGGCGACTGGAGTGTAGGGTTGAAGATGGTCCGTTCCGGTGGCATCTTCACCATCGAAGACGTGCAGCGTGGTCGCTGGACCCCGCACGAGCGGGACGCGGTGATCCTGCAAACCGCGAAGCTCGACGGCCACGCGGTCAAGGTGGTAGTCGAGCAGGAGCCAGGGTCAGCGGGCGTTAGCGTGGTGGCTGCCATGGTGCAGATGCTCGCCGGGTATCCCGTCGAAGGACGGCGGGCCACGGGCGACAAGGTGACGCGGGCCGCGCCGCTGGCCTCCCAGGCGCAGGCGGGCAACGTCAAGCTAGTGGCGGGCGGGTGGAACTCGGCTTTTATTGATGAACTGTCGGCGTTCCCGTCAGTCGGCATCCACGACGATCAGTGCGACTCAGCATCAGGCGCGTTCGGTGTATTGACCGAAGAGTCTGAGAACCCGCTTTCCGGTTCGTTTCTGGTTGGTTCCGCGAGAGGTTGGTAAACATGCCACGAGCGAAAAAGCCCGTCGAACCGCCCGCTAACCCTGGCGTTTCCGCCAGCTTCATGGGCGGGGCCGTGGCTAGCGGGCAACGGCTGCGCGAGAGCCTGGACAATCCGAATCTGGGCTCCTTTGGCAACCTCATCGAACGTCAACCGGACGCGGATAACGATTGGCGGAGTGGGTGTTTCGATACGTCCACGCTGGACCGGATGCCTACCGCCGATCTCCTGAACCTGCT